>DASZUN010000177.1:0-4834 GCA_035547615.1 Gemmatimonadaceae bacterium
GCGCGGCATCATCATCGCGGACACGAAGTTCGAGTTCGGACGCGATCGCGAGGGCCGCATCACCTTGATCGACGAAGTCCTCACGCCGGACAGCTCGCGCTTCTGGCCCGCGGAACACTATCAGCCGGGGCGCACGCAGCCGAGCTT
Organism: Gemmatimonadaceae bacterium; assembly: GCA_035547615.1. Lineage (GTDB taxonomy): Bacteria > Gemmatimonadota > Gemmatimonadetes > Gemmatimonadales > Gemmatimonadaceae > JAQBQB01. The sequence goes on from DASZUN010000177.1 coordinate 148, forward strand.
CGACAAGCAGCCGCTGCGCGATTACCTGGCCGCCGAGCGGCGTGCCGGGCGCTGGAACGGCGAAGCGCCACCGCCGACGCTCCCGCCCGAGGTCGTGCAGGCGACGAGCGCGCGCTACCTCGACGCGTTCCGGCGCATCACCGGCCACGCACTCGACACGACGGGGGTCTCGTGAACTTCGCGCGCGAAGGGTTGACGTTCATCGTCATCGCCGCGCTCGTGGCGATCGGCGCGTTCGGCGCCGCGCTGAGCCGCCGTTCGTGGCCGCTCTGGCTGCTCGCGTTCCTGCTCACCGTGATCGCCCTGTGGGTCGCGTACTTCTTCCGCGATCCCACGCGCCTCGGCGAACGCGGCGAACAGCTCGTGATCTCGCCGGCCGACGGCAAGGTCGTGATGGTCACCGAGGTCGACGAGCCGCTGTACCTCAAGTCGAGGGCGACGCGGATCTCGATCTTCATGAACGTGTTCAACGTGCACGTGAACCGGTATCCGGTGAGCGGCGTGGTGCGGTTCGTCGAGCGAAAGCCGGGACGTTTCGTGAACGCGGCGCGTGAGGAGGCGAGCCTCGAGAACGAGCAGGCCTCGGTCGGGATCGAGAGCGGATCGAACGAGATTCTGGTGCGCCAGATCGCCGGCCTGATCGCGCGCCGCATCGTGACCGATGCCCACGAAGGCGAGCACGTTCGCCAGGGCGACCGCATGGGGCTGATTCGCTTCGGGTCGCGCGTCGACGTGTTCCTGCCCGTCGGATCCACGCTGCGCATCAAGCCGGGCGACGTCGTGTACGCCGGCACCACCGTGCTCGCGGAGTTGACCAGCCGATGAACGCACTTCGACGTCAGGGCCAGGCGGCGCACCGACGACGCGGGATGAGCCGCGCCGTCGTGCTGATGCCGAACGGCCTCACGCTCATCAACCTGTTCTGCGGGATCTACGCGATCGTGCTCGCGACGCGCGGCGACTTCGCGTCCGCGCCGTCGCTCATCGTCCTCGGCGGCATCGCCGACGCGCTCGATGGCCGCGTCGCGCGGGCGACGGGGACGGGCAGCCGCTTCGGCGAGGAGCTCGATTCGCTGGTCGACGCGATCTCGTTCGGCTTCGCGCCGGCGCTCATCGTGTATCTCGGCCTGCCGAGCCGCGGCAACCTGCAGTGGCTGCTCGTGTTCCTGTTCACGGCATGCGCGGTGATGCGCCTCGCGCGCTTCAACGTGGAACAGGCCGGGCGGAAGAAGACGTACTTCCACGGACTGCCGAGCCCCGCCGCCGGGCTCACGCTCGCCACGTACTACTGGTTCAGCCAGACGCCGCTGTACAACCAGACGGTGATTCTGTTCACCAACAGCAAGACGCTGTCGGACCTGCCGTGGCACATCATCCTGCAGTGGCTCATGGCGCTGCTCGCGGCGCTGATGATCAGCGACGTGCCCTACCCCGCGGTGCCCTCGATCGGCTATCGGAGCATCCGGCGCGTGCTCGGCACGATCGTCGTCCTGGGCTCGGTCGTGCTGCTGCTCGTGCGGCGCGAAGAGTTCATCTTCCCGGCGCTGCTCGCGTACGTGGCCTACGGTGCGCTCAAGTGGGTGATCCTCGGGTTCATCGGCCGCTCGAGCACACCGGACGAGATCTTCTGGGAGGAGGAACCGCCGGAGATGGTCGCCGTGCGCGACGAGCGCACGCGCGAGGAGCGGATCCGCGAGCGCGAGCATCGCCGCGAGCATCGGCGCACGCCTGGCGCCCGCACGCCTGCGGCCGCCCCGAGCGCCGCGGCGAAAGCGCCGGGCGAACCGCGACGCGAGCCGCGCGGCGAGCCGCGCATGGAATCGCATGCCGAACCATCGGAGCGCCGGAGCGAGGAGGGCGGTCCGTCGAAACGGCGCCGCCGGCGCCGTGGCAAGGGCGGCTCGCGGCCGTCGGGCGGCAATCCGCCGTCAGGCGGCAATCCGCCGTCAGGCGGTGCGACGGGAGAGTCCGAGCCTTCGTCGCCTCCGTCCTCCCCGCCCCCACCTCCTTCTTCGTCACGTCCTTCTTCCGACACGTCGTCAGGTTCCGCTGAATGAATCGATATCGCGTTGCCGTGCACATCACGCCGCGCCGCGGCATCCTCGACCCGCAAGGCCGTACCGTCACCGACGCGCTGCACACGCTCGGATTCACGTCGGTCACCGACGTGCACGTCGGGCGCCACATCGTGGTCGAGCTGGATGCGACCGATCGCGACGCCGCCGAGCGGTCGACGCGCGAGATGTGCGAGCGGCTCCTCGCCAATCCCGTGACCGAGGACTTCGAGATCGCGAGCGTGGGGTCGGCATGAGATTCGGCATCGTCACGTTTCCGGCGTCCAATTGCGACTACGACGCCTACCAGGCCGTCGTGGAATCGCTCGGCGAGGAAGCCGTGTATCTCTGGCACAAGGATCACGACCTGCAGCAGAGCGACGTGATCGTCCTGCCGGGCGGCTTCAGCTACGGCGACTACCTGCGCGCGGGCGCGATCGCGCGCTTCAGCCCCGTGATGCAGGATGTGATCGCGTTCGCCAAGCGCGGCGGCCCGGTGCTCGGGATCTGCAACGGCTTTCAGATCGCGTGCGAGGCGGGCCTGCTGCCGGGCGCGCTGCTGCGCAATGCCAGCCTCAAGTTCGTGTGCGAGACGGTGCAGCTCCGCGTGGAGAACGCGGACACGATGTTCTCCAACCGCTACGAGCGCGGGTCGATCCTGCGCATCCCGATCGCGCATGGTGACGGGCGTTACACGGCGGACGACGCCACGCTCGATAGACTCGAGCAGGACGGACGCGTGGTGTTCCGGTACGTGGGCGGCCCGGCCGATGCCGACGAGTGGTGGAGCCCCAACGGCTCCATGCGCGCGATCGCCGGGATCGTGAACGAGGCCGGCAACGTGCTCGGCATGATGCCCCACCCCGAACGCGCGGTGGACCCGCTGCTGGGCCCGCCCGACGGACTGGGGCTGTTCGAGTCGATGCTCGCGCGTGTCGCGGCATAAAGGAGCGCTAATATGAAGATGCTATTTATCGGAGTGGTAACCGCGTGCGCGGTCCCGCTGGCGGCGCAGCGTCCCGCCCCGCGCGCTGCCGGCCCGGCGACGATCGATTCCGGGATGACGCAGGCCCAGGTCGTCGCCCGGCTCGGGGTGCCGTTCTCGGCGCGCTCGCACGACGGCCACACCTACCTGTTCTACCGCAACGGCTGCGAGAAGAGCTGCGGCATGAGCGACGTCGTGGTGCTCGACAGCGGCAAGGTCGTCGACGCCGTGTTCCGCTCCAAGGCACGGCATTACGCCGGCGCCAGCAGCTCACCGACGATGATCACCGCCGCGCAGGCGAGGCATGGCGCGCCCACGCCGCCGCTCGCGGTGCCCACGACCCCGCCCAAGAAGCCCACGAGCTGATGCCAACCCAGACCACGGTCGAGCGCCGCGCGGGCGATCCCGACATCACGCCCGCGCTCGTCGCCGAGCACGGCTTGACCGCAGAGGAATACGAGCGGCTCGTCGCCATGCTGGGACGCACCCCGACGTTCACCGAGCTCGGCATCGTCAGCGCGCTCTGGAGCGAGCACTGCTCGTACAAGCATTCGCGCCCGCTGTTGCGGAGCCTGCCGACCAAGGCGCCGTACGTCCTGCAGGGTCCGGGTGAGAATGCCGGCGTGATCGCGATCGGCGACGGCCTCGCGGTGGCGTTCAAGATCGAGTCGCACAACCATCCGTCGGCCGTCGAACCGTATCAGGGCGCGGCGACGGGTGTGGGCGGCATTCTGCGCGACGTATTCACCATGGGCGCGCGGCCCGTCGCGATGCTCAATTCGCTGCGCTTCGGGTCGCTCGATTCGCCGCGGGTGCGCTACCTGTTCGGCGGTGTGGTGAAAGGCATCGGCGACTACGGCAACTGCGTCGGCATTCCGACGGTGGCCGGCGAAGTCGCGTTCGATCCGTCCTACGAGGGCAACCCGCTCGTCAATGCAATGTGCGTCGGCGTGATGCGCGAGGACGAGCTCATTCGCGCCGTCGCCGAGGGCGTGGGCAACCCGATCATCGCGGTGGGCGCACGGACGGGGCGCGACGGCATCCACGGCGCGTCGTTCGCGTCGGAGGATCTGTCCGAGCAGAGCGAAGCCAAGCGGCCCCGCGTGCAGGTGGGCGACCCGTTCACGGAGAAGCTGCTGCTCGAGGCGAGCCTCGAGCTGATTCGGAGCGGCGCCATCGTCGCGATCCAGGACATGGGCGCCGCGGGGCTGACGTCGTCCTCCGCCGAGATGGCGGCGCGCGGCGACGTGGGCGTGACGATCGACACGACCAAGGTGCCGGTGCGCGAAGCGGGCATGACGCCCTACGAGATTCTGCTCAGCGAATCGCAGGAGCGGATGCTCGTCGTGGCCAAGCGCGGGCGCGAAGCGGAGGTCGAGCGCATCCTCTCGAAGTGGGACCTCACGACGGCGGTGATCGGCGAGGTGATCGCGGAGCCGGTGTACCGCGTGACCGAGGGTGAACGGGTCGTGGCCGAGTTCCCCGGCACGCGCCTCGTGACGGACTGCCCGACGTACACGCCGGACGCGGTCGAGAGCATCGACGTCGCCGAACTGCGCCGGCGCGACGTGAGCGCGATCGCGGCGCTGCCCGAGGAGCGCGACCCGGCCTGGACGCTCGAGCGGCTGCTCTCGTCGCCGACGATCGC
>DASZUN010000178.1:0-17791 GCA_035547615.1 Gemmatimonadaceae bacterium
GCCGGGCACCAACGGATGGTACACCACGCCGGTGGGTATCACGTGGACGCCGTCGGCGGCGGGCCCGTCGGGCCAGAACCTGTCGAGTGACTGTAGCGAAGTCACGACCGGCGAGACGGCCGGGCACACGTTCACCTGCACGGTGACGACGGGCGCCGGCATCGCCTCGGCGCCGGGCGCGGTGACGGTGAAGGTCGATGAGACCAAGCCCGTCGTGACGTACACCGGCAACGCGGGCAGCTACAGCGTACTGCAGACGGTGAACATCCTCTGCGCCGCGACCGACAACCTCTCGGGTGTCGCGTCCTCGACCTGCCAGCAGATCACCGGGCCCGCGTACGGGTACGCGCTGGGTCAGCACACGTTCAGCGCCACGGCCACGGACAACGCGGGCAACACCGGCAGCGGTGCAACGGCCGTGAACGTGGTGGTCGCGTCGGGCGACATCTGCACGCTCACCGAGGCGTGGGTCACGCAGCCGGGCAAGGGCGGCGGCATCGCCAATTCACTCTGCGTGAAGCTGCGGCACGCGCAGTATGGCGCGTACATCAACGAGGTGAGCGCGCAGTCGGGCAAGGCGATCGCCACCGACAAGGCCGCGATCCTGATTGGGCTGGCGAAGCTGATGTAGTGAAGGCGTAGCTTCGCTGGGCGAGAGAGGCCCGTGACATTCGACCGACGCCGGCCGAGTGTCGCGGGCCTCTCTCGTCGAGCCATCAGCGAACGAGCGTTGAGCGCGTGAATCGCACCATGACATCGGCGGCCTGTTGCTACGCCGCGCGCTTGCCCCAACAGCGCCGGGTGTAGTTTTCAGCGTCCCGCCCCCGTTTCGCCATTTGATCCTCCGAGATCGCCTCGTGCCCTCCTCCGCATCGTCGACCCTCTCCGCCGTCGGCAACACGCCACTGGTCCAGCTCACCCACCTGGTCCCGGAAGGCGCCGCCCGCGTCCTCGTCAAACTCGAGTACTTCAGCCCCACGGCCTCGTACAAAGACCGCATGGCCCTCTCGATGATCGAGCGCGCCGAGGAGCGCGGCACACTCAAGCCGGGCATGACGGTCGTCGAGTACACCGGCGGCAGCACGGGCATCGCGCTCGCCTTTGTGTGCGCGCTCAAGGGCTACGCCTGCCGTATCGTGACGAATGATGCCGTCGCCCTCGAGAAGCGGCGCGCGATGGAGATCTTCGGCGCCAAGCTCGACATCGTGAAGAGCGACGGTGGGAAGCTCACGCCCGATCTCGTGCCGCGCATGATGGAGCGCGCACGCGAGATCGCCGCCGAGGGGCCGAGCTACGCCACCGATCAGATGCGCAATCCCGACATGGTCGCGGGCTACGAATCGCTCGGCGAGGAGCTGCTGCGCCAGGTGGACGGCGACATCGACGTGTTCTGCGCGGCAGTGGGTACGGCGGGGATGCTCATGGGGAGCGCGCGAGCGCTCAAGCGGCGCATGCCGAACGTGCGCGTGATCGCGTTCGAACCGTCGACGTCTTCGCTGCTGTCGGGCGGGCCCACTGGCAAGCACGGCGTGGAAGGCGTGGCGCCCGGTTTCGTGCCGCCGCAGTTCGACCGCACGCTAGTGACCGAGGCGCGCGGCGTCGATGAAGCGGAGGGACGCCGCATGTCGTGGCAGCTCGCGCAGCGCGAGGGCATCTTCTCCGGTACGTCGACGGGACTCAACGTCGTCGGCGCGATCGAGCTGGCGAAGGAGCTCGGGGCGGGGAAGACGGTCGTCACCGTCGCGGTGGACAGCGGGTTCAAGTACCTCTCGGGCGATCTCTACGCGCGGTAGCCGCGCGCCGAGCCACCGATACTCCGCCATCAACTCCGCCAGCGCCTCACTCCCCGGACACAGCTCCTCGTACGGCAGTTCGACCAGCGGCCGCGACACGGTCCCGCTCACCGCGTGCATGTCCGACGAGCTCTCGTCGATGTGCAGCAAGCCGGTGACGACCTCGCCGCGCGCCTGTCGCTCGCGCACGTAGTTGTATGCCGCCGTGCGATCCGTGGGGTCGTACTGCTCGGGAACCTTCCGGAACCGAACGACGCTGCCATCGTGCATCGCCACGCTCACCACGCCGTCGTCCGCGGACTCCGGCGCCGTGATCTCGCGGCGCAGCGGCACGAAATCCACGGGCGCCGCGTCCTCCATGTGCTCGCGCGTATATCGATAGCTCTTCGTGCTCGTGTCGTGATCGTTGAAGCTCACGCACGGCGAGATGATGTCGATCAAGGCGAAGCCGTTGTGCCGGATCCCCGCCTTGAGAATCGGCACGAGCTGCGACTTGTCGCCGGAGAACGCGCGCGCCACGAACGAGGCGCCGAGCGTGAGCGCGAGGAGCACGGGGTCGATCGGCGGCTGCACGTTCGCGTCGCCGCGCTTGGACTTCGATCCCACGTCGCTCGACGCCGAGAACTGGCCTTTGGTGAGGCCATACACGCCGTTGTTCTCCAGCAGATAGAGCATGTTCACGTTGCGGCGCACCGCGTGACAGAGCTGCCCCAGGCCGATCGACAACGAATCGCCGTCGCCGGAGATGCCGATGTAGACGAGATCGCGATTCGCCGCATTGGCGCCGGTCGCGAGCGACGGCATGCGGCCGTGTACGCCGTTGAAGCCGTGCGACTGCTTCATGAAGTATGCGGTCGTCTTGGACGAGCAGCCGATGCCGCTCATCTTCGCCGCGCGGTGCGTCGGCACGTCCAGCTCCCACAGCGCCTGCACCAGCGCCGCGGTGATCGAGTCGTGGCCGCAGCCGGCGCACAGCGTCGACATCGCGCCCTCGTAGTCGCGGCGGGTGAGGCCGAGCGCGTTGTGCTTGAGCCCCGGATGCCGGACGGGCGGCTTGGTGATCGACGTCATGTGCGCGCTCCGACTGAGAGTTTGGCGACGACCGATTCCACGGTGGGCACCACGCCGTTGCCGCCGCGGTGCTCCTCGGCTTGGCCGAGGACTCCGCGCACGACGCGGTCGGCGGTGAGCGGCAGGCCGCCGTAGTCGAGAATGGACGTCATGCGATCGCGCGCCAGCCCGGTCTCGGCGGCCAGCAGCGTTCGCAACTGACCGTCGCGATTCTGCTCGACGACGTAGCACCGCTCGTGCGCATCAATGAACGCGCGCACGCTCGGCGGGAATGGAAACGCGCGAATGCGCATATAGTCGACGTGGGCGCCATCTGCGCGCAGCCGCGCGACCGCCTCGCTCACGGCGCCGTGACAACCGCCCAATGAGACGATGCCAATGTCGGCCGCGCCGCCCGATTCGGACTGGAGGTCGAGCACCGGCGCCGGCACCTCGAGCGCCGCCGTCGCGAGCTTCTTCGCCAGGCGGTCCACAACCTCCATGTACTCGGCGGCGTCTTCCGTGTACGTGGCGTACTTGGTGTGGCCCGAGCCGCGCGTGAAGTATCCGCCCTTGGGACTGACCCCGGGGAGCGAACGCGCGGCGATGCCGTCGCCGTCCACGTCCATGTAGCGCGCGAACCGCTCGATGCGCTCGAGCTCCTCCGCGCCGAGCACCTTGCCGCGATCGGGGCGATAGCTGTCCTCCCACTGGAGCGTGCGGCACATCCAGTCGTTCATGCCGATGTCGAGATCGGACACCACGAACACCGGTGTCTGGAAGCGTTCAGCCAGGTCGAAGGCGCTGACGGCATGGTAGAAGCACTCCTCGGGGTTCGCCGGGAAGAGCGCGATGTGCTTCGTGTCGCCGTGCGAGAGATACGCGATCGAGAGGAGGTCGCCCTGCTGCGTGCGCGTCGGCATGCCTGTGGATGGGCCGGTGCGCTGGATGTCGAAGAAGACGCCGGGAATCTCGGTGTAGTAGGCGAGCCCGACGAACTCGCTCATCAATGAAATCCCGGGACCAGCTGTCGCGGTGAAGGAACGCGCGCCGCACCAGCCGGCGCCGATCACCATCCCGGCGGCCGCGAGCTCGTCTTCGGCCTGGATGAACGCGTACTTGCGCTGTCCGGTCTCGGCGTCGATGCGAAAACGCTCACAGTATTCCTTGTACGCCTCCATGAGCGAGGTGCTCGGCGTGATCGGGTACCACGCGCCCACGGTGGCGCCGGCGAACACGGCGCCGAGCGCGGCGGCCGAGTTGCCGTCGATGAGCACGTAGTCGCGCGTGGCGTCCATCGCCTCGAGATGGAAGGGCAGTGGACAGTCGTAGTGCTTCTTGGCGTAGTCGTAGCCCAGGCGAATGGCGCGGAAGTTCGCCTCGAGCAAGGCCGGCTTCCGCGAAAACTTCTCGCGGAGCATCGCCTCGACGACATCCATGTCGATCGCGAGCAGCGCGACCAACGCGCCGACGTACACGATGTTGCGGAGCAGCGTGCGTTCGCGATCGCCCTGAAACGCGTCGACGCACATCTGCCCGAAGGGAATGCCGAGGATCGTGATGTCGGGCCGGCGCAGCACCTCGTGCAGCGGCCACGATGAATCGTAGAGCAGATAGCCGCCGGGGCGCACGGCCGCCACGTCCTTGACGTAGGTCTCCGGGTTGAGCGCCACGACGAGGTCCACGTGTTCGGGACGCGAGACCCATCCGTCCTTGCTCACCCGGATCTCGTACCACGTGGGCAGGCCCTGGATGTTCGACGGAAAGACGTTCTTGCCGGTGACGGGGATCCCCATGCGGAAGATGGCCTGCATGAGGATCCCGTTCGCGCTCGCCGAGCCGGTGCCGTTCACCGTGCCCATCTTGAAGGCGAAGTCGTTGATGCCGGAGGCGTTGGCGGGGCGCTCAGACATGCTGCTTGGCCTCCGCGCGGGCGGTCTGCGCCATGGCCACCAGATTCCACGCCTCGCGCCAACCGCCGCTGGGCTCGCGGCCGTCGCGGCCCGCATACGGAACCAGCAGTTCGAACTTGCTCATGTCCCACGCGGCGGTGGGGCAGCGCTCGGCGCAGAGGCCGCAGTGGAGGCAGACGTCCTCGTCCTTCACCATGATCCGCTTGGTCTGGGGAAGCGGGGCGGACGTATAGAGGGCCTGGTCGGGGTTCTGCGGCGGGGCGGAGAGGTGCGCGACGAGGTCGGCGTCGTCCGCGGTATCGCGCGTGATCGTCAGACAGTTCACCGGGCAGACGTCGATGCACGCGTCGCACTCGATGCACTTGTTCGCCGTGAAGTGCGTCTCGATGTCGCAGTTGAGGCAGCGCTCCACCTCCTTGGCGACCTGTTCGGCGGTAAAGCCAAGCTCCACCTCCACGCCGAGCCCCTCGAAGCGCTTGGTCAGGTCCGCGTGCTGCATCTTCGTGCGCGGCAGCGCGCTGTAGTCATTGCTGTAGCTCCAGGCGTGCATGCCGGCCTTGGCACTCGTGAGGTTCATGCCGTACACGGGCCGATCGGCGAGCGAGAGCTGCTGGCAGTGGTTGTGGATGCTGATCGCCGCCTGATGCCCGTGCTCCACCGCCCAGATGATGTTCTGCGGTCCCCACGCCGCGTCGCCGCCGAAGAAGACGCCGGCGCGCGTCGACTGGAACGTGGTGCGGTCGACGATGGGCATGTCCCGCTCGTCGAACGCGATGCCGACGTCGTTGCCGCGCTCGATCCACGGGAACGCGTTGTCCTGACCGATGGCGAGGATCACGTCGTCGCACGGGATGATCACGGTGCCGGTGACTTCGCTCTTCTGCTTGCCATTCGCCTCGGACCAGCGGAGCTGCTCGAGCTCCAGGCCGACGAGCCGCCCGTTCTCGAGCACGAACCGTTTTGGCGCGTGGTTCTCGACGATCTCGACGCCCTCTTCTTCAGCATCCTCCAATTCCCACGGCGACGCCTTGAAGTACGGTCGGGACCGGCGGGCGATGACCTTCACGTCCTTGCCGCCCAGCCGACGCGAGGTGCGGCAGCAGTCCATGGCCGTGTTGCCGACGCCAACGATCAGCACGCGCTCGCCGACGCGATCGATGTGGCCGAAGTGCGCGGACGCGAGCCACTCGATGCCGATGTGGATATTGGCCGCCGCCTCGGCGCGTCCCGGGATCTGGAGATCCTTGCCGTGCGGCGCGCCGCTGCCGACGAACACCGCGTCCCAGCGCTCCGCCAACAGTGCGCGCATGCTCGTGACGGGCGAGTTGTATCGGATGTCGACGCCCATGCCGAGGATGTTGCCGACCTCCTCGTCGAGTACGGATGCCGGCAGGCGGAACGACGGGATGTTGATGCGCATCAGCCCGCCCGGCTCGGAGAGCTTCTCGAAGATCACGACTTCGTAGCCGAGCGGCATGAGGTCGTTGGCCACGGTGAGCGACGCTGGGCCGGCGCCAATCAGGGCGATGCGCTTACCATTCTTCTCAATAGGAATCTGTGGTAAGAAAGCGCGAATGTCCCCGCGGTGGTCGGCGGCGACGCGCTTGAGCCGGCAGATCGCGACCGGCTTGCCGTCGACACGGCCGCGGCGGCAGGCCGGCTCGCACGGACGATCGCAGGTGCGGCCGAGGATACCGGGAAAGACGTTCGATTCGCGGTTGAGGAGGTACGCCTCGGTGTAGCGTCCCTGAGCGATGAGCCGGATGTACTCCGGCACGTTGGTGTGGGCGGGGCACGCCCACTGGCAGTCGACCACCTTGTGGTAGTACTGCGGGTCCGCGACGTCGGTTGGCGTACGGGCGGCGGGCACAGCGGGACGACCGGATGCCGGCATGTCCTGGCTCCTCACAAGGGCCCAAAGGTTTCGTATGATCGGAGCCGGGCGCGCGCGCGGCAAGGGTCTCGCCGCGGCCGTGCCCGGCAAACCAGGGCAGGCTGGCGCTGGCGGCGCCGGCGCAGCATGATGAATGCAAGCGACTGGATCGGAGGAGCTGACCATGGGGCACACGCTGCACATCGGCGCACCAACCGTGATCGAGTCGTACGCCGACAAGACGCCGTATGGCGCGGTGTTCGAGGACGACGGCAAGCTCGCGTACTTCTATGCCGTGGACCGGCGCGTGAGCGATTCCGCGACACTCGACGCGGTATGTATCTATCACATCACCGCCGTGATCGAGCGGCACATGTCCGATCTCGACATCTATCATCCGTACGACGTGCGCATCGTGTGGTCGGAGGATCAGCTCCATGCGGCGCTCCTGCTCGACGGCGTGGCGCACGCGGCGTTCGACTTCGCCGAGAAGCGCGCGTACTGCCGGAGCTGCTTTCCGTCGGGGTCGGCGTGGTGCCCGGAAGGGCACGCGTGGGATGATCGCGCCGTCGAATTTCTGGGCGCCGTCACGGACGCCGTCCCGCAACCGGCGGTTCGGTTCACGATGCTCCCCTGAATCGGGCGGGCACTGTCGCGCGCCCAGTCCCTCGTTGCATCATCAAGGTCGACGTATCCCCTACACTCGACCCGATTCATGCGACGCCTCTCCTTCCTCGCCTGCGCCGCCCTCGCGAGCGCGCAGGTTCTCTCCGCCCAGGGCCCCTCCGCCCCGAAAGCTCACGCCGTTTTCGTCAACGGCATGGCCCAGATCGTCCCCGCCTTCGCCGACTCGAGTCAGTGGATCCGCGAAGACCTCTGGGTCGAGACCAACTTCGACTCCGATCACGACGGCAAGCCCGATCGCGTGCACGTCGACGTCACGCGCCCGCGGCAGACGGAGACCGAAGGGCTCAAGGTGCCGGTCGTCTACGGATCGAGTCCCTACTACGCCGGCACCGCGCGCAGCCAGGTGAATTGGAACGTGCGGCAGGAGCTCGATTCCGAGCCCGTGCCGCGCGGGCACATGACGGAACCGGAGTACGAGGCCGATCGATCACGAATCTCTAACGCACTCGTGAACGAGTGGGTGCCGCGCGGCTTCGCGGTCGTTCACTCGGAGGCGCCGGGCACCGGTCGCAGCGAAGGCTGCCCGACCGTGGGCGACACGCCGGAGCGGATGCCGATGAAGTTCGTCGTCGACTGGCTGAACGGCCGCGCAAAAGGCTATCGCACCGAGACCGGCGACGAGGAAGTGAAGGCGACGTGGTCGACCGGCAAGGTCGGGATGATGGGCACGTCGTACGAGGGCACGCTGCCGCTCGCCGCGGCGACCACGGGAGTCGAGGGCCTCGAGGTCGTGATCCCCGTCTCGCCGAACACCTCGTACTACCATTACTACCGCACGAACGGACTCGTGCGCTCGCCGGGCGGCTACCTCGGCGAGGACGTCGACGTCCTCTACGACTTCATCGCGAGCGGCGACTCGGCGAATCGCGCGAACTGCGATCGTCTGTACAAGAACGGAATCTTCGCCGGCGACAACGGGCAGGATCGCGCGTCGGGCGACTACAACGCCTTCTGGGCCGAGCGCGATCTCTTGCCGTGGGTCAAGAACATCCATGCGGCGGTGCTCCTCGCGCACGGCTTCAACGACTACAACGTGGTGCCCGAGCACAGCGTCCGCATCTACAACGAGATGAAGCGGCTCGGCAAGCCCGTGTCGATCTATCTCCACCAGGGTGGCCACGGCGGTAATCCGCCAGCGGACATGGTGAACCGCTGGTTCAGCCACTACCTGTACGGCGTGAACAACGGCGTGACCCAGGATCCGCCCGTGTGGATCGTGCGGGACGCGGCGGCGCAGTATCCGCCAGCGGTCGCCGCGCTCGCGACCGCCAAGCGGGCGCACGACGACAGCATCGCCGCGGCGAAGGCGAGCGGTGACTCGGCGCTGGTGGCCCGACTCGAGGGACGCATCGTCTTCCGCGGGCGCACCTTCTTCCGCCGCTTCGGTCTCGCCGTTCCGCCCACGCCCTTCGCGTCGTTCCCGGTGCCGGGCTCGGTGCCGGTCGTGTTCCATCCGACCGCGGGCGGAAACGGTATCGCATCGCTCGCGTTCACCGCGCCGCGGGCGGGTCGTGATTCGCTCGTCGACGACGTGGCGTTCAGCGGCAGCGCGAACGCGAGCGCGGCGGAGTCGACGCATCGGCTGCTCTACGCGACGCCGGCGTTCTCGGATACCGTGCACATCTCGGGCACGCCGCGCGTGACGCTGCGCATCGCCTCGAGCGAGCCGGCGGCCAACCTCAGCGTCTGGCTCGTGATGCTGCCGTACGATTCGATGCAGGTCGGGTCGGAGAGCTTTGCCGGTGTGGTCACGCGCGGCTGGGCGGACATCCAGAATTACAGATCTCTCACGCACGGCGGCAATTACGACTCCAGGCTGCCGGGCGAGAAGCTGGTGCCTGGCAAGTTCTACGACCTGACTTTCGATCTCCAGCCGGACGACGAGTTCATTCCGCCGGGAGAGCGGCTCGCGGTGATGATCATGTCGAGCGATCGCGAGTTCACGCTCTGGCCCAAGCCGGGGACGCAGCTCACGGTCGATCTCGCGCACTCGTCGTTCGCGATCCCGATCGTCGGCGGGCGTGGGGCGCTGGGGGCGGCGGGGATGCGGTAGCCGGCCCGCAGTCGAGTGACCACGGAGCGACCGCGCGGGTTGGGCCTCTGATCCTTTCGATCACTCGAATTGGAGGTCGGTGATGGCGCCACGCTTCGTTCGCCGCGGTGTGCTGTTGAGCGTGCTGATGCTCGGGGGGTGCAAGTCGATCGACGGCAACACCCCGAGCATCGCGGGACCGTACGACCTGGCGACCGTCGACGGGCACGCGCTTCCGTGCTGCGCGCAACTCGACTCGGCGAGCGGCGATCGCGTGACGACGATCGCCGGCACTCTCCTGTTGGGCGACGCGGCGCCCGAGACGTTCGTTGCCACGCCGGCGGGCTGGTATCCGAGCTCGTGTGTGCACTTGGTGCCGAGCGGCACCACGATCTCGATCTCGGGCACACCGACGTGCGGAGATGGAGAGTTCACGCTGACACTGGTTCAGCAAATGGATCACGACAACGGCTCGTCCGACACGACGTCGCTCGTCTACCACGGGAAATACGCGTGGAGCGATCGCGACGCGCTGATCAAGCTTGTCGACGTGCCGATGGTCGGTGCGGTCTCGTTGCGGTCGCCGAGCACGGAGCTCGACGTTCGCCACTCGAACGTCACCGGCGAGTACGGTCCCGTCTACGCATTCAAACGGGAGCCGCCGGTCGGCTGACGCGCGGTAGTCGTCAGTAGTGCAGCCCGATCGTGACGACCGAGTGTCCGCGCCCATCGGGCGCAGTGCCGAGAAAGATGCGGTCGAGCTTGGAACGCTTGTGGCTGTGCGCGTACCGCACCACGCGATAGCCGAGGAACGTGCCCATGAACGCGCCGGCGAACACGTCACTCGCCCAGTGCTGGCCCAGGTACATCCGCGCCAGGCCCGGACCGGCCGCCGCGACGTAGAGCACCGGGCCCACGTACCACGTCGCGCCAGGCGCGCGTTCGTGTACTTCCTCCGTCACGGCGGAGGCGAGAATGAAGCCTGCCGCCGAGTGCAGGGACGGAAACGCGCGATAGGGAAAGTGCCCGAAGCCCTGACCCCAGTGAAAGCTGTACTGATCGTCGGGACTGGTGCTCGGCCGCGCGCGCCCGCCCACGCCGCGCACGGTCTGGCCGAACACCGTGGAGATGACGAGCGCCTCGCCCACGTGGAGCGAGACGTCGGCGACCGTCTCCGAGTGGGTGAGCCGCCCCAATCCATAGCCGGCGACGGCGGCCCAACTCACCGTCGTCTCGCTCACGTTGTTGAAGGGCTTGACGATGCTGTGAAACGAGCCGGCCTGCTGATTCGGGTCGAGCATGAAATGCGAGATGCGGACGTCGAACGCGCTGATGCCGGCGGTGACGGCGATCGCGCCGGCGAGCCAACCGAGGTCGCTGCGCACGAAGAACGTCTTCTGCGCCGGTGCCGGGACACTGCTCGCCGGCGCCATGCGGAGGTCCAACGCCGGCGAGTCGGCCGGACCGGTGGCCTGTGCGGCGATGGACGGCGCCAGGGCGGAAATCAGGGCGAGTGCGATGAATGACGTGCGCATGTCGTCCCCGGGTGCAACTCCGCTGCCACTCAGGAGCCTGGCGGGCGATCTTTATCCCATGCCATCCGACTTCGCTCCCGTCCTCGCCGACGCCCAGCGTCGCGCGCTCACCTATCTCGAGAGCCTGACCGACCGCCCGGTTGCCCCCTCCGCGGACGCGGTCGCTGCGCTCTCCGCCCTGGACGTACCGCTTCCCGAGCGGCCGACCGACCCGCGCGCCGTACTCGCGCAGCTCGACGAACTCGGCACGCCCGCCACGATGGCGATGCCCGGTCCGCGGTTCTTCGGCTTCGTGATCGGCGGATCGCTGCCCGCCGCGCTTGCCGCCGACTGGCTCGCGTCGGCCTGGGATCAGAACACCGGGCTGTACAAGGCGACGCCGAGCTCGTCGCACATCGAGTGGGTGGCACTGCGTTGGCTGCTCGACGTGCTCGATCTGCCGCGAGACTGCGCCGGCGCGTTCGTCACCGGCACGACCGTCGCGCACATCACCGCGCTCGCCGCGGCGCGCCACGTGGTGCTGGAGCGCGTCGGCTGGAACGTCGAAGCCGACGGGCTCTTCGGCGCGCCGCCGGTCACGGTGATCACGGGCGCCGAAGCCCATCCCACGCTCTTCAAGGCGCTCGGCGTGGTTGGATTCGGGCGCGCGCGCGTGACGAAGGTGCCTGTCGACGATCAGGGGCGCATGCGGCTCGACGCGCTGCCGAACATCGACGGACCGACCATCGTCTGCGCGCAGGTGGGGAACGTGAACACCGGCGCGTGCGATCCCGTGAGCGAGATCTGCGACTGGGCGCACGCGCACGGCGCATTCGTGCACGTGGACGGCGCGTTCGGCTTGTGGGCGAGAGCGGCGAAATCACGCGCACACCTCGTGCGCGGGATGGAGAAGGCCGACTCGTGGGCGACGGACGGCCATAAGTGGCTCAACGTGCCGTACGACTCGGGCATCGCGTTCGTGCGCGACGGCGATGCCCTGCGCGCCGCGATGGCGGTGACGGCCGAGTATCTGCCGACGGAAACCGGCGGCCGGAATCCGTCGGATTACACGCCGGAGCTGTCGCGGCGCGCGCGTGGCGTGCCGATCTGGGCGGCGCTCAAGTCGCTCGGCCGCGCCGGCGTGGACGAGCTGATCGACCGGAACTGCGCGCAGGCGCGCCTCTTTGCCGAGCTGCTGTCGCAGGCGGGCTTCGAAATATTGAACGAAGTGGTACTAAATCAGGTGCTCGTGTCGTTCGGCAGCCCGGAGCGGACGCGCGCGATCATCGGGGCGATTCAGCAGGACGGCACGATGTGGGCGGGCGAGACGGTGTGGCAGGGGAAGACGGCGATGCGGATCAGCGTGAGCTCGTGGATGACGCGCGACGAGGACGTGCGGCGGTCGGTCGAGGCGATCGTACGGATCGCGGGCGCGACGGCGACGTGAGCGGCGCGCCCGCGCAGGCGCTCCTCACCCCCCACCCGGCTGCGCCAACGCCAGCATCTGCGGCGTGATGTCGTGCTCCGGGATGCGCAGGTCGATCACCGAGAGCGTGCCGGTGTTCGCCTTCGCCGTCTCGAGCGCCGCCTCGAGCTCGTCCATCGTCGTCACCGTCGCCGACCAGCCGCCGCGGAACACGTCCACGAGCCGCGCGTAGTCCCACGCGTGCAGAATGTCGAACGCCTCGGGCGGCTCGTTCTGCGTGAAGAACTTGACGTTCACGAACGCCTGCTCGATCCCGTAGAGCGCGTTGTTGAAGATGAAGACGATCGTGCCGTGCTTCGCGCGGACGATGTCGGACAGGGCCTGCACGGTCATCTGGAAGCCGCCGTCGCCCACGAACACCACGGGCCGCCGCGCCGGATCGCCGTAGCCGGCGCCGAGCGCGCCACCGGGCGTGTAGCCGATCGAGTTCCACGCCGCCTGCGCGAGGAAGCCGTCGCGCGCGTTCACCGGCAACTCGGCCGCTGAATACAGCACGATCGACGTGTCGGCCATCAGCACCATCGATTCGTCGACCCACGTCTTCATGCGGTCGAAGAAGCGCTCGTACGTCACCTGCGTGGGTGACGCGAGCAGGTTCGCGGCCGCCTTGGGGAATCGCAGCCGCGCGCGCTTGGCGAAGCTCGGCATCGCCATCAGGCGGCCCTCGGCGCGCGGCGGTGCATGATACCCCTCGTCGCGCAGCCGCTCGAGCAGTCCCGTCATGAACGCCGCCAGCGGAACGTCGCGATGCGTGCGTTTGCCCACGCGGACGTTGTTGTTCCACCCCAGCACCATGTTGCCGTAGTTCTTCTGGATCAGATCGAGAAAATCGTCGGTGACGAGATTGCCGAATCCGAGCACGCAGTCCGACGTCTCGAGCAGGATGCGCAGCGCCTTCGTCGCCGACGCGCCGTCGTAGACGCCCACGAAGCCGGGCGTCGTCTCGGGGAGCACGCCCTTGCCGATGAGATCCGTGGCGTAGGAGAGCCCGGTGGCGCGGAGCACGTCGAGCAGCTCGTCCTGCAGGCCGAGACGCTGCACCTCGAGGCCGGCCCAGATCACCGGGGTCTTCGCCCCGCGGAGCTTCTTCACGGTCTCGTCGAGCGCGCGTGCGAGTGCCTCGCGTGCGATCGGGAGCGGGCGGCGCCGGAGCGGCTTCGAAGGCGCTGCACACGGCTGGCTCCAGGCGTTCTGCAGCACCTCGATGTAGGCCGGCCTCCGCCAGCGCATCGCTTCCTCGATCGCCGCGTCGATCTTGCGCGGTGCCGTCTTGCCGTCGCGAATCACGGCGCGCGCGACGACGACGTTCTGCACGGAATCCGCGTCGGCGGTCAGCGTGCCGGTCGAATGGTGGTAGAGCACGCCCTCGGTGCGCTCGACGCGGCGATTGCCTCGCGTTGGGCTGCCGATGATCAGAATGACCGGGAGCTGCTCGACGTACGAGCCGGCGAGCGCGTTGAGCACGCAGAACGTCCCGACGCCATAGGTGAGGCAGGCCGCTCCCGCGCCGCGAAGCCTCGCGTATGCGTCCGCCGCGTAGCCGGCCACCAGCTCGCTCGTGGTGCCGACCCGCGTGATCCCCTCGGCGTGATCCATCGCTGACACGAACGGCCCGGCATAGTCGCCGGGCACGGTGAAGACGTGCCGTGCACCGAACTCCTCGAGGCGCTGAATCAGGTACTCGGCGACCGTCACGGTCGCACGGCTCTTGCGCGCGGCCATGGCTCAGTACCCGAAGTTGTAGCCGGGCGTGAGCCACTTCGGCGGCTTCATGCCGAAGTGCTCCTGCAGCACCAGGTCGGCGGTCTGCAGCGCGCCCTCGACCCAGCCCTGGTTGATCGAGTACGCCTCGCCGCAGATGTACACGTCTTCCTTGGGCGACGGCTGACGCACCCGCTTCATCAGCTCCCAGAACTTGAACCCCGCCTTCCACGCGTGCCATCCGGCGCCGTACGGATCGTCGGACCAATCGTGATAGACCGCGGAGTATGGATCGGGCACGAAGCGAAGTCCGTGGATCTCGCGCACCTGCTGCTGCGCCGCCTCGACCATCTGCGACGTCACGTCGAACTCGTGCGGCGGCACTTCCTTGTGCGCGGGCGCGAACGGATTGCGGCGCCCGGGGAACGGATCGCCTTCCTCGAGCGCCTTCCAGAACGGCACGCTCCCGAGGTCGTTGTAGCTGACCATCATGAGAGAATTCAAATTGGCGGGATCGGCGCCGGGCTGGAGCCCCTCCGTCTGGAAGTAGAAGGTCTGGCGCAGCGGCATGTCCGTGATCGACCGGCCGAATTCGACGCCGAGGGTCTTCCACCAGGGATATGGATAGGCGAGGAACAGCTTGAACGCGGTCTGACTGATCACGGCGCCGATGAGGCGCGCCACCTCGGGCTGGTCGAGCACGTCCCAGCGCACCAGCTCGATCGAGCGGCGCGGGAGCGCGAGCACCACCTTCCTGGCGAAGACGCGCACCTGCGGGTGGTCGGGCATGTCGGTCGTCTTTCCCGACGGCGACGTCTCCGTGCGCACGAAGAGCAGGGCGTAGCGGCCGTCGACCTTCGCGATGGAATCGAGGCGGTGGTTCGGAAGGAACTCGCCGTCGAGACTCGTGAACCGGGCGGCCAGCGCCTTCGGCAGCGCTTCGTATCCGTCGACCAATGTTTCGTACGCGACGCTGGGCCCGAAGTCGGACACGGGGAGCGAGAGAACGGCATTGGTGTTGGCGACGTTGGTGTAGTAGCCGCCGGCGTCGTCCATGAACTGGTAGGCTTCGCTGCTCAGCGCGCGATAGAGGAGATTCCAGAAGCCGAGCGTGTACAACTTCTCGCCATTGAGCACCGACACTTCGTTCCACTGGTCCGCCGTGAGCTTGCCGGCGCTCGGCACGAGCGAGTTCATGACGTACTGCTGGAGCTCGTCCGGCGTCATCCCCTGCTCGGTGGGGTTCATCAGGTACGGCACGCGGGCGGGGTCCTTGAAGTCCCGGATGCGCATCTGCCGGCGGCGAAGGTAGGCGAAGTTGTTCATGCCGGCGGGATCGTCCGGCGCGCCCATCGGGAAGGGACGGCGTGCGAGCCCGAGGTGCTCGATGAGGTCCGTGACGAACGCCTGCGTCTTGGGAATGAAGCGCATGCCGCCGACTTCCGCGTGCACGTGGGGCATGCCGGGCAGCTCGACGGTATAGAGGCGCCCGCCCACGCGATTGGAGTACTCGAACAGCGCGATGCGCTGATCGCGGAACTTCTCCTTGAGGCGCCAGGCGGTGTACGCGCCGCCCACGCCGGCGCCGACCACCGCGACGTCCAGCTCGAGGTCCGCCTGCTGGAACGGGACGAACTGCTGGTGCACGAGGGGTCGGGTCATGAGGCAGTCCTGGCGGATCGTGTGGGTCGGGACACGCGGCGGCTGGTGAACGACGCACTCACGCGCCGCTCGATCGCGGGCGGCGGGCGCGCCGCCGATGAGATGAGCGTATGCTCATCATCGATCCGTGAAGCGGCGGGCGGGACGAGCCCGAGGCGAGGGCCGGCGTCGGCGAGCCGAATATACCGGCCCCC
Organism: Gemmatimonadaceae bacterium; assembly: GCA_035547615.1. GTDB lineage: Bacteria > Gemmatimonadota > Gemmatimonadetes > Gemmatimonadales > Gemmatimonadaceae > JAQBQB01. The sequence continues at coordinate 15,906 of DASZUN010000178.1, forward strand.
CGCGCGCGAGCAATGCCGCGTGACGGAACGGTTTCATTAGAATTTCTAATCTTTCGCCGGCCGCTGGCCGGCGGGGTCAGCGGAGGCGTCGCGGGATTGCGGTCGGCCACGGTCTGGCGGGTGGCGTCTGCGGCGGCTGCGGTGCCGCCGGCGATCGACATCGCGGCACCGGTGGTCCGGTCTCTCACCGTGGCGCCCAGAGCCAGCGGCCCGTATCGTGAAGTGGTGTGCGCGTGAACGCTGCTTCGGAGATCGATGCGAGATCTTGCGAATTCGACGGTAACAAAAACGGGGGGGATGGCGCGGGCCCGCGAGGGGACGGCGGGTACGCGCCCGTGGTCCCCGCTCGTTGCGCCCGACGGGCGGCCGGTCCACGTAGTGCACCTGGTCGCCGAGCTGGCGCCGTTCGCCCGGAGCGGCGGGCTCGGCGAGGCGGTGCACAGTCTGGCGCGCTTTCAAGCTGCGTCGGGGCTCGCGACGTCCATCGTCATGCCGCTCTACGACCGCGTGAAGACGGTGGCGACGGACATGGAGCCGGTCGGCAACGCGTTCCGCGTCGACGTGGGGCCGCGCATGGAGCTCGTACGGCTCTGGCGGAACGTTCCGAAGCGCGACGATCCGCTCGCGCACGTGAGCGTGTACTTCATCGAGAGCGAGGAGTACTTCTCGCGGCCGTACATCTACGGGCCGCCGGGCGCCGATTACCTCGATAACGCGCGCCGCTACGCCTGCTTCGTGCGCGCGGCGCTCGCGGCGCTCCCGATGATCGTCGGCGACGCGCCGGTGCTGCTGCACACGCACGACTGGCACACCGCGCTCGCGCCGGTCTATCTGCGGACGACGCACGCGTACGGCGGCAGTGGCCCGGTGACGTGCGTCCTCACGGTGCACAACGCGGGCTTTCAGGGGCACTTTCCCCAGGCCACGCTCGCGGACGTGGGGCTTCCCACGTCGCTGTTCAACTCCCGCCAGCTCGAGTGGTACGGCGTCGTGAATTTTCTCAAGGGCGGGCTCGTGTTCGCCGATCGCGCGACCACGGTGAGCCCGACCCACGCGCACGAGCTGCGCACCGCGAAGGGCGGCTTCGGGCTCGACGGCGTGTTCGTCGCGCTGCGCGACCGGTTCAGCGGGATCACGAACGGGATCGATCAGGCGGCGTGGGATCCGGCGACCGATCCCATCATCCCCGCGAACTACTCATTAGAAAACCTGAACGGCAAATACATCTGCCGGCAGGCGCTCCAGCGCGAAACCGGGCTGCGCCCGACGGACGAGATGCCTATCGTCGCGATGAGCGCGCGCCTCGTCGCGCAGAAAGGGCTCGACCTGATCCTCGACGATCCGAGCTACTTCGCGATCGACGCGCAGTTCCTCTTCCTCGGCAGCGGCGAGCCGCGCTACGAGGAGGCACTCCACGCGATCGCCGACCGCGCGCCGAACCGGATCGTGGTCGAGACGCGCTTTTCCGAGGCGCTCGAGCATCGCCTGCTCGCGGGCGCCGACATGTGCCTCATGCCGTCGCTGTACGAGCCGTGCGGACTCACCCAGATGCGCGCGCAACGCTATGGGACGATCCCCATCGCGCGTCGCGTGGGCGGCCTCGCGGACACGATCGAGGACGGCACGACCGGCTTCCTGTTCGACGACTACACGCCGGCGGACTTCATGCGCGCGGTGATGCGCGCGGTCGAGCAGTTCGACGACCCCGACGCGTGGCTCGGGATGATCCGCGCCGCGATGTCGCGCGACTTCGGCTGGGAGACGTCGGCGGCGAAGTACCTCGCCGTGTACCAGCGCGCGATGACGCAGGCGGCGCGGTCGGGGGAGGCGATGGTGTAGTTAGGGCCCGAGCCGAGCCCGGGGCTCGATACCGTGATGAGACGGTG
>DASZUN010000179.1:0-18055 GCA_035547615.1 Gemmatimonadaceae bacterium
GACGAACGTGTTCGCGTCGCGCGAATCGGTGCGGCCGAGCCGGGGTCCGACTGCGATGCCGCATACGCGGAGTTGAAGCGTCAGGATATCCGCGCGGGCTGGACCAACCCATATCTCGTGACGTGAGGACGCGCCGCGCATGACGATCGCTTCATGGTCTGGCACGCTGTCAATGACCAAGTCACTTCGACGTGCACGCGTCGACGTGCGACGGGAATCTGAGCAGGACCTTGCGTTCGTCGAACGACTCTATGCGTCTGTTCGGGCTGAGGAGTTGCGCGCCACGGGCTGGCCGGAAGACGCGCAGCTGGCGTTCGTCCGGCAGCAACTGGCGCTGCAGCGGGAGCACTATCGAAATCACTTCCCGGCGACGGAGTTCATGATCGTCACGCGGCGCTCGGCGCCCATCGGGCGACTGTACCTGTCGCTTGGGCAAGCCGAGTACCGCGTGCTAGACTTGTCGCTCGTTGCCGAATCGCGGGGCCGCGGGATCGGCGGCGAGCTCGTGCGTACCATTCAGGCGGCGGCGACTCGGGCGGGGTGTCCCGTCACGCTCCACGTCGAGCGGGGCAGCCGCGCGCGCCGACTGTACGACCGCGCCGGATTCCTCGTGATTCGAGCGAACGGCGCGTACGATCTCATGCGCTGGTCTGCGGGCGGCGACGACAAACGGCTTCACGCTCTCGCTCTATGACAGGGCACTCATGAGAAAATGGAAGAGCGCACTGGACCAGCGCGTGCGCACACGATTATATCGAATACTCACAGGCGGCGATTCGCTCGAAGTCGGGCAGCGCGTCGGGTGAGATCGCTACACAGATAAGCACGATGCGGCAGCATGGAGACGTAGGGACGCCAGTGTGGCGCCAGGTGCGCACCTTCGCAAAGTTGGGTGCGCGACGGCAGGCGCTGTTCCTCGAAGCACTGGGCCTCGTTGTGTTTGCGTCCGCCGCCGTCAAGCTGCTGCCGTATCGAGCGACGCGACGTCTGTACGGGAACCCGAATCCGAGGCCAATCGAGCCAGTGTGGCCGCGGCGCGACGACTGGCGCGTCGATCCGCAGGTTCACGATGTTTCTTGGGCGCTGCACGCGGTCGAGCGCACGACCGGGTGGGATCGAAGCTGTCTCGCTCGCGCAATCGCCGGGCGGATCATGCTCCGGCGGCGAGGCTTCGCCCCGACGCTCGTGATCGGGACGCGACGAGCCGCGGGTGCGTTGGCGTTTCATGCATGGTTGCTCGAACACGGGCAGCCGGTGAGCGGCGTGCGCGCCGCCCGGGGCTTCAGCGTACTCGCCGTGTTCGACGGTGCGACAGAACCGGGTCGATGACGAAAACCTCGACTCCGCCGACGCATCCGATCGTGTGGCTAGCTTCCTATCCGAAGTCCGGCAACACGTGGTTCCGGATCTTCCTCGCGAACTATCTCTCCGATCGCCCGGAGCCGGTTTCGATCAATGCGCTCGGCGCCGGCTCTGGGCTCCTACGCTCAATCGCCAGTGCGCGGCCGCTGTTCAGCGAGATGCTCGGCGTGGACGCCGCGGATTTCACCCACGACGAGTACGACTCCCTGCGACCTGACGCGTACAGCGCGCTGGCACGAAGCGCGACCGCGACACCATATCTCAAAGTCCACGACGCGAATCTCGTCACGTCGTCCGGCGAGCGGCTGTTTCCGCCGGAGGCGACGAGCCTCGCCATCTATCTGATACGCAATCCGCTCGACGTCGCGGTCTCCTTCGCACACCACCTCGGGCAGTCGGTCGATCGAACGATCGACGCCATGGCCAACGCGGAGTACGCATTCTGCTCCGGCGTGCGAGGCTTGCCGAGTCAGCTCCGTCAACGACTGCTGAGCTGGAGCGGGCACGTGGAAAGCTGGCTCGACTCCGCCTTTCCGGTGCACGTCGTCCGGTACGAGGACATGCTCGCGTCACCGCTGGGGACGTTCGCGGGCGCAGTGCAGGCGCTCGGCGTCCCTGAGGAAGCGGAACGACTTCGCCGCGCGATCGACTTCAGCAGCTTCGACGAGGTGCGACGGCAGGAGGACGCCGCCGCGGACGGATTCCGCGAAGCCCCACCGAACATTGAGCGCTTCTTCCGGCTGGGACGATCGGGTGGATGGCGGGATTCGCTGTCCGCAGACCAGGTGCGCCGGATCGTCGAGACGCACGCCGGCGTCATGCGCCGATTCGGCTATGTCGACGACGCGGGAGATTTGGTTGACTGAGATCGCCATGCATTCCTATCGCGCGTTCGGGCTGATCTTCTCGAGCGAGCTGGCTTGCCCCGAGCTCGCGACGGCCACGGGACACCCCGATGTCTCGGTGCGATTCGCTCAGCCGTTCACCGTGCAGGACACGTCGGCGGAGGCCGCCAGCGGGTATGACGTCCGCCCGGGGCATTTCGTGCTGCGAGTGCCCCGCATCGGCCGATTCATCGTCGAGGAGGGGCGCTCGATCACGATCGTGCCCGAGCTTGGCGTCGACGATGGCTCACTGCGGCTGTTTCTGCTGGGCACGGCCGTGGGGGCTCTGCTGCATCAGCGCGCCGAGCTTCCGTTGCACGGGTCAGCGGTCTGGAAGGACGGCCGCTCCGTGCTGCTGCTCGGCGCATCGGGCGCGGGCAAGTCGTCGCTCGCCGCGGCACTTTGCCGGCATGGATGGCGGCTACAAAGCGATGACATCAGCGTGGTGAAGGCGAGAAACGGTCTCGCGACCTGCGAGGCGGGCTTCCCCAGGCAGAAGCTGTGGCCCGACATGCTGCGTCAGCTCGGGGACGACGCAGAGCGCTACGACACCATTCGCGCGGGGCTGGAAAAGCGAAACGTGCCGGTCGAAAGCGACTTGTTTCACGACGCACCGGCCGTGGTGCGCGGCGTCGTCGCGCTCGGCGCCTACCGTGGCAAGATGCCGCTCCTGGCGCCGGTGATGGGCCCGCACCGAATGGGTCTCTTGAAGCGCCTCACCTTCCGGCCGAATCTCCGCACGCCGCTCAACATGGATCTTGCGCACTTCGAGATCATCGCGGCGCTCGCGCGACAAGCCTCTGTGTGGCGATTGCAGCGCCCGAGGCTGGACGGTTCGCCGCTGGCACTTGCCGAGTTTCTCGCGCCTCAGCTCGACGCGGCACTCGCGTCGCCCACCCACGATGAAGCCGCTTCCTGATGCCCAACGAATCGCGACCACTCGAGATGACCTGTCTCGTCCGGCACTCGGCAAAACAGGTCCACTGCCAAATCGACGACGCCTACGTCTTGATGGACGTGGAATCCGGCGAGTACTTCGAGCTCAACCGAGTGGGCGGCCGGATCTGGCGCGAAGCTTCGTCCGAGATCGCGATCGGCGATCTGATCGATCGTCTATATCGCGCATTCGAGGTCGAACGGGCGACCTGCGAATCGCAGGTGCTGTCGTGGATCGAGAAGATGCGGGACCTGGGCTTGGTCGAGGTCACCTACGAGTAGCGGAGCACACCGAATCGAGTGCGATTCGGTGTGCCCCGCGCCTGCGTTCGTCGTCCCGCGGCCGCTAGCTGAGGGTGCCCTGTGCGCTTCCGCCAAAGTGATACGCTTCGCTCGAGAAGACAACTGTGCCGCCTTCGATATCCGGAGCGTCGAGCGACCGGACCTCGGGCGGTTCCCACGCTTCCTTCCGCTGGAAACTCTCGGAAATCGAATCGTCAGGCCGATCGGTCATCCATCCTCCGCCAGCTTATGGTGTTGTAATGAGACAATACTTCCGACCGCAGCCGGGGTCAAGACGAATGGATAGTTCGGGCGATCGTGAGCACGCTTGCCCCGAGTTGCTGAATTGGACTCCACTCATTATCGGCTCGCCGCGCCCGCTCGCTCACTATCCTCGCCAGCAGCGAGAGATTGAGAAACTCGTGTAGCGGGGTCTCCGATCGCGCGAGATCGTGTAATAGACGTGCGTCGTGCGCCTGATACCGCCGACGCCACCGCGGGTTGTCCGCCGGCTTCGCGAGCGGGGCCTTCACGCGCTCGATCGCCTCGGCCGGCACCAAGTCCGCGGTCGCCGCTTTGAGCGCGCGGCGGGTGACTCCGAGATGCCCGATCCATTCGGCCGGCATCTGATCACAGAATTCGATGACACCCCGATCGAGCAGCGGATGATAAACCGGGATGCCCGCGCGCTGCCCAAGCCAATCCTGGAGCTCGAGCGCGATCTGGAAGTGCACGCGACCGAGGTGATCGCGGCGGCTTCTGCGAATCGACCAGTCCTCCCGCCTGTGCCATCTGGTCGATAACGGCTGCTCGAGCCGCGTGCCATTGACGATAGCCCGCAGTTGGTCGCGATCGGCGTCCGGCCACGCCGGCACGGATCGGTATGCTCTCCACAATGGGCCCATTACGCTTCGCTTCACCGAGCGCAAAAGGCCGGACGTTCTGCTTTCGTCGAGGAGGTTCTCGATCGCGAGTGCCCAGCGCCACTCCGCGATCATCGCGAGCACGTGCAGATGTCCGCGAGCGCTCGCCATGTGGTCGCCGCCCCATCCCGTGAGCATGACGTCGCATCCGTCGGCTCTCGCCTCAGCCAGCAATCGATGATCTGGACCGAACTTGAACACCATATCCGGCAGGGGCCTCTGCAGGTACTCGCGCTGGTATGCGTAGAACGGCCGGTGCGCCTTGTGATGGATGATCGAACGCGGAACGACGCCGTCGAGCCGCGAGAGGAGTGCGCGCGCGAGTCGATGCTCCTCCTGGCTGACCAGCACTCCGCTCTCATCGTGCGATCGTATCGTGTACGCGAAGACGCGCGAGTCGGGATCGCGCTGCGCGTGAGCGAGGGCGGAGACGACCGACGAATCCAATCCACCCGACAACTGCGTCCCGATCGCCTGTACGCCAGCAACGCGGCGGTGGACCGCCGCGTTCATGCGTCGCCGGAGCTCTCTCGGAACCTCGGGGTCATTCGCGCCGAATTTCCGCGGGACATCGACCGGCAAACGCCAGTACTCTTCGACCGTCGTCGCGTCCCGCGTGAATCGGAGCGCGTGTCCGCCGGGCAGACGGCGCAGGCGCGCGAACAGCGTGGCGCCGGAAGTCGGGGAACCGGAATACCCGAGGATCAACTGTGATGGGAGCGCCTCTTCGTCGATGGCGCCGCGCACGTCGGGCAGCGCAAGCAGCGGCTCGGGCAGTGATGCAAACGCGATCCACGCGCCGGGCTCGCAGACGTACAACATCGCGCGCGTGCCGAGGGGGCACCGGTACAATGTCAGTCGCGACTCAGCGGCCGACCAGACGCCCATAGAGAAATCTCCATCGGGAATCAGTGCGCCCGTCCCCGAGATCGAGGAGGCGGCCAAGCGAGTCAATCGATCGTGCGCACCCGGATCACTCAGCCAGGTCCGCGGCGCATCGCCGACGAACGGGTGGCGCGCGTCGCGCACGATTTCAGCGTGATGGTCGGTGCCGGCGGCGAGCGACAGCGTGCAGAAGTAGCCGCGCGCGTCCGTCGACGTCCAGGCGTACTCCGTCGCGGAAGCGGCAGACGCGGCCGTCCATCGTCTCATCGCCGATTCGGCGGCCACAGCGGTGGGTGCAGAGGAGAACGTAACGAAACCGCAATAGGACATGGATTGGACCGGCGCTACGACTTGAGACGGTTGTTTAGCGGACGCCCGCTGGCGTTTACGCGCGGCTCGAGACCACCAACGGCGTGCCCGGTTGCCGTGGCGCTCGCGGGCGGCATTCCGAGAAGTCGGGCTACCAGCCGCACCGGACGAATGGCGTAGTACATCGGCCAGAGGACGTCGGGAAGCGGCAAGGCCACGAAGTCATTCTTCTTCGGGACAACGCAGGCGTGCCAGACGCTTCGAAAACGCGCGCCGATCGATGCGTCAGTGTGCAATGCGATGCGCGCCAGCTCGAGCGCACTCTCGTGCCGTCGGGGATCGTTCGCGATTCGTGCTTCGATGCGCCGCGCCATCGCCAGCGTGCGTCGGTCGGGTCGAATCGAGTGCGGCGGGGCAGGCGCACCCAATACGCTTGCGCTCAACCACAGTCCGAGAGCCACGAGCCGGCGCGCGCGCAGCTCATCCGCCCAGTCGGCGACCCGCGCCCAATCACGAATGTTGCCGGACCGCACTAGCTCCGCGACCGCGCAGAGCCACTCCAGCCGCTCCCATGCGTGCCCCGATCCGTGGATGCACAGATGCACGAGCAGATCTTCCGGACACAACGCCGACATCTCCGTGCCGGCGAGCGACATTCGGTGCAGCCGAGGCGCGACGGACGGAAGCTCTACCGGTGCGCCGAAGAACGGCGAGTACATCCGGAAGTGCAGCTCCACGAGCACACGCGTCGCGGATGAGAACAACGCGACGTGGTGGGACGTGTGCATCTTCTCGACGCGCTTGTTGAGCTGCGGGTTCGTCGGCTCGTATCCCAGCGCCGACAATCGCGCGATGGCGTTCGCCAGATCCTCGCGCGAGCAGAGGATGTCCAGATCGCCGATTGGCCTGAGCGCGAGAGAGCCGTAGACCGTTTGCGCGACGACGGGTCCCTTGAGTGGCAGCACGGGGATCCCGTGCGCCTCGAGCTCACGAACGATGGTGCCGAGCTCGGCCGTGAGCCGCAGGTTGCGGACGGCGATCGCGTTCGCTCGCCGATCGAGGCGGCCGCGCACCGGGAACGGGACGGCGTCGATCGGAATGTCACCAGCGGCCGCGTGCTTGTGCAGCAGCGGCAAGCACCGATGCTGCTCCGCGAGCTGCACGACCTGGCTCCAGTCGACTCCGCGCTCGATCGCGCCGAGGGCTTCGCGCCGGTCCTCCGCGGTCATTTCAAGCCGCGAGGCCGCGAACAGCAAACGCAGCTCTTCGGATGGGAAAGCGAGTCTCGGCACGGGCGCTTGGGGTGGGGCAAACGGGCGATGGCGGCATCGCCAACCGACGGTTGGTATGATCACCCTCGGCCGGCGGCTGCGAAAGGGCCTCCGGGTCCCATGTTGCGTGTTCGCGAAATAGAATACCTTGCACCTCCCCCGCGGCCGGCGCCGGCAGCGCCGGTGTGCCCCACCCCGCGAGATCCGCTGCATGCAGGACATCTCCCGCGCCCAATCCAACTGCACCGTCGCCATCGTCGGGCACGTCGACCATGGCAAGAGCACCGTGATCGGTCGGCTGCTCGCCGACACGGGATCACTGCCCGAGGGCAAGCTCGAGGCGATCGAAGCGCAGTGCGCGCGGTCGCACCAGCCGTTCGAGTACGCCTACCTGGTCGACGCCCTCCGCGACGAGCGCGCGCAGGGCATCACGATCGACGCCGCGCGGATCTTCTTCCGCTCGCCAGCGCGGACCTATCAGATCGTCGATGCGCCGGGACACGTCGAGTTCGTCCGGAACATGTTCACGGGTGCGGCGCGCGCATCGGCGGCGCTCCTCGTGGTCGACGCGAACGAAGGCATTCAAGAAAACTCACGCCGGCACGCATGGCTGCTCGCGATGCTGGGCGTGCGGCAGGTCGCGGTGGTCGTGAACAAGATGGATCAGGTCGCGTACGCCAAGAATGCCTTCGCGAGCCTCGAGTCCGCGCTCCGCGACATGCTCGGCGAACGCGGCGTGCTGCCCGCGTGCGTCATTCCCGTCGTGGCGCGTGACGGAGACAACATCGCGCGTCGCTCGGCGGCGATGCCGTGGTACGACGGACCGACGGTGCTCGCCGCGCTCGACTGCTTCGAGCCCGACGCGCCACCCGTGCACCTGCCGTTCCGCATGCCGGTGCAGGACGTCTACAAGCGCGAGATCGGCGGCCGGTTGCGGCGCGTGCTCGCCGGAACGATCGCGAGCGGCCGGATCGCCGTCGGCGACGAGATCACGGTGCACCCCGCCGGAAAGCGGAGCCGCGTCGCGAGCATCGAGCAGTTCCCGACGAGTGTGTCGCACGCCGCCGCGGGCGACGCGATCGGCATCACGCTCGAAGATCAGCTGTATGTCCGACGCGGCGCACTGCTGTCGCGCGGCGACGAGCCCACGCCGCCCACGGCCGCGCACGTCCGCGCATCGCTGTTCTGGCTGTCGCGCACGCCGATGGTCAAGGGCAAGCCGTACGCGCTCAAGCTCGGCACGGCACGCGTCACGGCACGGATGACGGCCCTGCGGCAGCTGTTCGATACCGACGGATCGTTGGTCGACCGGCCGGCGGATTCGATCGGCCACAACCAGGTCGGCGACTGCGATCTCGAGCTCGACGCGCCGATTGCGTTCGACCACGCGGACGCACTCGGCGAGACGTCGCGGTTCGTCGTCGTCGACGACTACGCGATCCAGGGCGGCGGCATCGTGCGCGACCACGGACGCGCGGCGTCGCACGGCGCACAGCCGTCGGCCGCCGGTGCGCGCGGCACGGTCGTGTGGCTCACGGGATTGTCCGGTGCCGGCAAGAGCACGCTCGCGGTCTGGCTCGAGGCCGAATTGCGGCAGCAGGGCCGCCGAGTCGAACGGCTGGACGGCGACACGCTGCGGCACATCCTGCCGAACGTTGGCTTCTCGCGGCCGGAACGCGATGCGCACATCCAGCGCGTCGGTCATCTCGCCAGCCGGCTGGAGCACCACGGGGTGACGGTGATCGCGGCGTTCATCTCACCCTATGCGGCGGCCCGGAATTTCGTGCGCGAGTTGTGCACGAACTTCGTGGAGGTCTACGTCTCCACGCCGCTCGGTGAATGCGAGCGCCGCGATCCCAAGGGTCTGTACGCGCGCGCACGCCGCGGCGAGATCGAGCACTTCACGGGGATCGACGACGCGTTCGAGCCGCCGACGCGCGCCGAGGTCGTGCTCGACACGTCAGCGCTCACGGTGGAAGAAGCCGGGAGCGCGATCCTCGATTATCTGGCGCAGCGCGAGGCCTGATGGCGGACCATCTCTCGACGCTCGAGGCGCGCAGCATTCACATCCTTCGCGAGGCGCGCGCGAACTTTCGCCAATTGGCCATGCTGTGGTCCGTCGGCAAGGACAGCACGGTGCTGCTCTGGCTCGCGCGCAAGGCGTTTCTGGGCGAGGTGCCGTTTCCGCTCGTGCACATCGACACGAGCTTCAAGATCCCGGAGATGATTCGCTACCGCGACCAGCTCGCCGTCGACTGGAAGCTCGACATGATCTGGGCGCGCAACGAGGCCGCCCTTGCCGCGAAGCGCACGTTCCCCGACGGCGCGGTCGACCGGCTCACGTGCTGCCGGCTGCTCAAGACGGACGCGCTCAAGTCGGCGCTCAGCGGCTCGGGCGAACGCCACCGCTTCAACCACGCCGCGGGTCGCTACGAGATCGAGAGCGCACCCGAGGCGTTCACCGGCGTGATCGTCGGGCTGCGCGCCGATGAAGAGGGCAGCCGCTCGAAGGAGCGCTACTTCTCGCCGCGCGGCGTGGACAGCGGCTGGGACGTGAGCGACCAGCCGCCTGAATTCTGGAATCAGTACAACACCGAGTTCGCGCCGGGCACGCACGTGCGCATCCACCCGCTGCTCGACTGGACCGAGGCGAACGTGTGGGAGTACATCGCGCGAGAGTCCATCCCCGTGGTGTCGCTCTACTACGACGACGGCACCGGACACCGCTATCGGTCGCTGGGCTGCGGCCCGTGCACCAAGCCGGTCGAATCCGGCGCCGCGTCGGCGCAAGAGATCGTCACGGAGCTGACGCGCGGCAAGTTCGCGCGCGTCGCCGAGCGCGCGGGGCGCGCCCAGGATCGGGACGACGGCGGCGGACTGGAGACGCTGCGGCGCGACGGGTACATGTAGTCGCGCTCGCGGTGGCGATGCGTACAGGGGTGAGAGGAGCAAAGCTCCCTCTCACCCCTATATGCTCGCTACCTCGATGCTGGGCTCATCGTCCACGTCGCGATCCGTGACCAGCGAGACAGCGCCCACCTCCCTCCGTCTCTACCTCAACCCCGCCGCCGCCCCGTCCAGCGCCTTCGCCTCACGACTCAACGCCTGCGCGACACGCGAGATCTCATGGTTCACGTCCGCCCACTTCCCCTGCTCGATCGCCTCGCGGATGCCTGGCATCGTCTTGACGCCGTATCCCGTGTAGAAGCCGGGCGCGTAGAGCAGGTGCTTGTACCACGGACGGTTCTCGAGCCCCTCCGGCGCGAGCAGCGTCCGCTCGACGTGGGCGAGCGCTTCGTTCACGGACTTTAGAGAATTCTCATCATTCGCCGGCGCGCCGGCCTGCACCACCGGCGGGCGGCTCGACCACGCCGCGTACGCCGACTCGAAGCGCTGAGCCGCCTGTTCCAGGCTGTCCTGCGCGTCGAGCAGCGGCGCGAAGTCGAAGTGGGGCGGCGCCGTCTCGAGCTTGGGCGGCTGCGTCGGGTCGTGCGGATCCGACGTGGCGGCGTACGCGCCGGCCTGCGCGGCCCGATGGGCCGCCGCGATCTCGGTCGCGCGCTGGTCGCGCAGCTTCTCCAGCTCGCCGATGTACTGCTTCGTCGTCGTCGCCAGGTTCGTGAACACGAACGGCAGCACGTCCGCGTCGGCGAGCCGCATCACGGTCGTGCCCACCGCCTGGGCGAGCGCCCGGCCGTACACGAACGACGTGTCGCTGAAGTGCGTGTACCAGTAGAAGTCGTCGTAGATCGAGTGGTAGATCCCGCTGTTGTCCTCGCCGCCGAAGCCCATGTTGAGCGACGCGATGCCGAGGTGCTGGATGAACGGCGTGTAGTCCGAGCCGGAGCCGAGCGCGCCGATGTGCAGGTCGCCCTTGCCCGCGCTCGCGTCGCCGCGCACCAGCGCACGGTCCTCGTTGCGCTGCCACACCGTCACGTGCGTCTCGGGATCCTGCACGTCGTGCTCGACTTCGTTCACCAGATGCTCGAGCGAATGCGAACCGGACACGCCGAGATACCCGCGGCCGTTGCCGTCCGTGTTGATGTACGCCACGGCGTGCTGCGAGAGCTCCTCGGCGTGCGTCTCCGCCCACTCCGTCGAGCCGAGGAGCCCGGGCTCCTCACCGTCCCACGCCGCATAGATGATCGTGCGCTTCGGCCGCCAACCCTGCTTGTACAGCGCGCCGAGCGCGCGCGCCTCTTCCAGCTCCGCGACCTGCCCCGCGATCGGATCGGCCGCGCCGTTCACCCAGCCGTCATGGTGATTGCCGCGCACGATCCACTGGTCGGCTTCCGTGGTGCCGGGGAGCTTCGCGATCACGTTGTACAGCGTCTTGAGGTCCCAGTTCGATTTCACGACGAGGTGCACGCGCGCCGGGCCGGCGCCGAACCGATACGTGATCGGGAGCGCGCCGCGCCACGAGGGCGGCACCACCGGCCCGCCGAGCGCCTGCAGCAGCGGCTGCGCGTCGGCGTAGGAGATCGGCAGCACCGGGATCTTGGTGAGCACCGGATTGTCCTTCACGGGGAGCCGCTTCGCATCCTTCGTGGCCCCGACGCCGGGCGTGAGCGGGTCGCCCGGGTACGTGGGCATGTCTTCGACGCTCCCGCGCTGCACGCCCTCGGGCGGCCGCATCGGTCCCTTGGGGAACACGGCGCCGTCGGTGTAGCCGTCGTCGCCCGGATCGGAGTAGATGAGACAGCCGATCGCGCCGTGTTCGGCGGCGACCTTCGGCTTGATGCCGCGCCACGAGCCGCCGTACTTCGCGATCACGATCGCGCCCTTCACCGAGATGCCGTGGCGCTCGAGCTCGTCGTAGTCCGACGGAATTCCATAATTCACGAACACTAATGGACCGGTGACGTCGCCGTCCGCCGAGTACGCGTTGTACGTGGGCAGCTGCTCGGCGTGCTGGTTCGACGTCGGATCCTCGGGGACGGTCGGCTCCTGGAGGGTCGCCTTGAAGTGCGTGGGCGCCACCATCTCGACGAGCCGCTCTTTCGGCGTGGGGAACAGCACGTCGAAGTTCTCGATGTGCGCGTCCCACCCGAAGCTCTTGTACTGGGCGAGGATCCACTCCGCGTTCTGCTTGTCGTACGGCGAGCCGACGTGGTGCGGCCGCGCGGACAGCAGCTGCATGTTGGATCGCAGCCGCGCGGGATCGGGCATGGCGTCGAACTTCGCTTCCCAGTCGCGCTCGACCTGCGAGGACTGGGCGCTGAACCCGCGCAGCGGCGCGGGGGTGGGCGCGGTCGGGACGAGCCCGAGCGCGCCCGCGGCGAGAAGAAGAGAGAGTCGCATGCCCTATACTGCGGCGCGGCGCACGCGACCCGCAACCCGCCTCGGCAACGCGCGCCGCGTCAGTGCGCGTGGCCGATCTCGCCCTGTCCCTCGAAGTCGATGTAGCCCTTGTGCGGGTCCGCCTCCACCAGCTTCACGCGCACCTTGTCGCCGACGTCGAAGCCCGCGTGGTCGCGCACGACCATGCCCTCGGCGGGCGGATGGAAGGTGCGCACAAAGGTTCCTTTCTCATTCGCGCCAGTGACGATCGCGTCGAAGCTCTGGCCGATGCGATCGCTCAGGATGAGCGCGGCCGCCGTCTTGCGCACCGTGCGCTCGACCTTGCGCTCGGCGTCTTCGCGCTCCGTGCAGTGGGCAGCGATCGCGGTGAGATCCTGGTTCGAGTACGGCGGCGCCGCGTCGGCGAGCGTGGCCTTGACGAGGCGCTGCGTGATCAGATCCGCGTAGCGCCGGTTCGGCGCGGTGGCGTGGCTGTAGTCGTGCGTCGCCAGGCCGAAGTGGCCGCCCGGGTCCTTGCCCGGAAGATCGAGCGCGTAGATGCCGGGACCCATGAGCTTCACGATCGACACGGAGAGGTCGGGAAAGCGCTCCGGATCGGCGGCGCGCCGCGCGGCGAGAAAGTTCGCGAGCGCGAGCGAATCCGGCTCGTTCGGCAGCGTCGTCCCGTAGCGCTTCGCCAGCTCGACGATGCGATCCCACCGCTCGGGCTCGCGCACCACACGGCGAATTCCCGAGCGGCCCTTGGCCTCGAGGAACTTCGCGATCGCCACGTTGCTCGCGATCATGAAGTCCTCGATCAGGTCGCGAGCGAGATTCTTCTGCACGACCTTCAGATCGACGATCTTGCCGTCGCGCGTGACGGGCGTCGCTTCGATCGTGTCGAACTCGAGCGCGCCATGCCGAACGCGTTCGGCCTTGAGACGCTTCGACGCGTCGCGCTGCAGCTTGAGCTGTTCGATGAGGTCCTTCTTTCCCTCGACGCGGTCGGGCACGGGACCGCCGTCGAGCCACGCGCCGACGTCGTCGTACGCGAGCTGCGCCCGGTTGCGCACCATCGCGCGATACACGTCGAACGCGGTGACGTCGCCGTCCTTGTTGACGACCGTCTCGATCGCGACCGCAAGGCGATCCTCGTCCTGGTTGAGCGACGTGAGATTGGTCGAGAGCTTCTCCGGGAGCATCGGGAAGACCTGGACGCCGGTATAGACGGACGTGCAGTTCGCGCTCGCGTGCTCGTCGAGCGGCGTGCCGGCCGGGACGAGCGAGTCGACATCGGCAATCGCGACGATCACCCGGATGTCGCCGTTGTCGAGCGGATCGGCGATCTCGATCTGATCCAGGTCGCGCGACTCGGTGTTGTCGATCGACGACCACGGCAGGTCGCGCAGATCGCGGACGCCGCCGGTCAGCGCGGCCGGCGCCTCGAGGCCGTCGAGCTGCTGGCGAGCGGGCTCCGGCAGGTCGGGCTCGAAGCCCGCCGTCGTGAGGATGCGCCGCGCCGCGGCACGGATGTCGAAGTGGTCGCCGTGCCCGTTTCCCCGACCGTTCCCGTGGCTCATCAGCGTGTTCTCGGATTCGTGAGCAGGGGAGACTAGCCGACGAAGGAGAACGCGTCAAACGATCTTGTCTTTTCGGGCGAAGCCGCCATTCATTGACGCATGCCGCCCTGCCACACCAAACCGTTCGTGCTCCCCGGAGTGCTCATCGCGCCAGGCGACGAGCCGGCGCCGCCGCCCAGCGCCGAGTCGTGCGACTACTGCGGCAGCCCACGGCTCGAGTGGCGCAAGTGCAAGCTGATCTGCGCCGACTGCCGGCAGATCAACAAGAGCTGCGCGGATCTATGATGCACGGCTACAACTTCACGACCGATGTGCGCGCCGTGCTCGCCGTGGCGAGGGACGAAGCGGCTGCGTTGAACCACGAGTACGTGGGGACCGAGCACATCCTCCTCGCGCTCCTTCGGAGGCCCGAGACCGGGGCCGTCGCCGTGCTGCAGACCCTGGGCCTCGACCTGGAGGGCGTCCGCGACGAGGTGCTCGCGGTCGTGAGGCCTGGCACCGGAAGTCGCAGGCCGAGCGATGTGCCGTATACCTCGCGCGCCAAGAAGACGATCGAGCTCGCGATGACGCAGGCGCGCGCCCTGGGCACCAACTATGTGGATACGGAGCACCTGCTACTCGGACTCATCGCCGAAGAGAAAGGGATCGCGGCGCAGGTGCTCGCCGCCCACGGCATCACGCTCGAGGCGGCCTCGGCCGAAGCGCGTCGCGGTCTCGGCGGCTCCCCCCCGGCGGCCGACTCCGCCCCGCCCGGGGCATTCGTGCCGCGCCGGGCCGGATCGCCGCCGGCGACGGAGCGCCTGCGCGTCATCATACATTCGGCATATGAATTCGCGAAATCCCGCGGCTGTCGCACCGTCACGCCGGCGCACTTCGGGATCGCGCTGCTGGACCACGACGACGGGCTCGCGAACGCGGTGTTCACGCGACTCGGCCTGGACGCTCCCCGGGCGCGCGCGACGCTCGAGCATCTCCCGGCACCCGAGCCGGAGTCGATCGGACCGGACGACGCGCTGCAGCTCGATCAGGCGTTGTTCGCCGGGATGGAGCGCGCGCGGATCGTCGCGCACGCGCCGTACCTCTCGACCGCGCACCTCGCGCTCGCTCTGCTCGACGAGAGCTGCTCGGCCGCGCCGGTGTTCATCGCCTGCGGCGTGACTCAGGCGAGCTTCAGCGAAGAGCTGGCGCGAATCAGCGGCTAATCGCGCTACTCGAAGTCGAGCCCCAGATCCAGCGACGGCGCCGAGTGCGTGAGCGCGCCGACCGAGATCCAATCCACGCCGCTCTCCGCGATCGCGCGCACCGTGGCCAGCGCCACCCCGCCCGACGCCTCCAGGATCGCGCGCCCGTTCACGACGCGCACGCACTCGGCCATGGTCCCCGGCGGCATGTTGTCGAGCAGGATGATGTCCGCGCCCGCGTCCGCCGCGCGCTCCACCTGCTCCACGCGATCGCACTCGATCTCGATCTTCACGCCCGGGGGCGCGAGATCGCGCGCGCGCTGAATCGCCTTCGCCACGTCGCCGTCGAGCGCCGCGAGGTGGTTGTCCTTGATCAGCACGCCGCTCGAGAGATCCATGCGGTGGTTCACGCCGCCGCCGGCGCGCACGGCGTACTTCTCGAGCACGCGCCAGCCCGGCGTGGTCTTGCGCGTGTCGAGAATCTTGGCCTTGGTGCCCTTCACCGCTTCCACGTAGCGCGCCGTGAGCGACGCGATGCCCGACAGCCGCTGCATGTAGTTGAGCGCCACGCGCTCGGCGGAGAGCAGGCCGCGCGCGTGGCCGGTCACGAACAGCACCGGCTCGCCGGCGCGTACGCGGCTCCCGTCCTCGCGATCCACGCGGATCACGACCTTGGGATCGAGAATGCGAAATGCCTCGAGCGCGATCGGCACGCCGCAGATCACCCCGGTCTCCCGCGCGACGAGCGTGGCGCGCGAGCGGCGCGCGGAGACGACCGTCGCGATCGTCGTGAGATCATTGAACGCGCCGTCCTCCTGCAGCGCGAATCGAACGAGGTGATCCAGCTCCTCGTGGCGGAGCGGGAACCGCAGCGCGCCGGCCGCGTTCACCGCGGGCACGGAGAGCGGCGTGATCGTCCGCGGCACGGTGCGTCGTTCGCGGGGCATCTCGGACATTTCCATGCGGCCACCTGTTGAAACTTATTCCCCTGGATCTACGCCGTCCGCCGTCGGAGACAAGGGCTGCTTGGCGCCGCCGCCGATCGCGACCATCCGCTCGATCGCCAGCCGCGCCCGGTCGGCAATGTCCCGGGGAACGGTGATGTGATGCTGCATGTGCGCGAGCGCGTCGCGCACCTTGGGCAGCGTGGTCACCTTCATGTACGCGCAAGAGGCGCGCTCGTTCGCCGCGTAGAACCTTTTGCTGGGGTTTTCCCGGCGCAGACGGTGAAGAATCCCTACTTCCGTCGCCACGATGAACTCGTCCGCGTCGGATAGCGCCGGACGCTTGATCATCCCTTCGGTCGAGAGGATCTGCACGCCCTCCGGATCCACGTCCCCCGCCGACATTGCCTCGAGCACGCTCGTCGAGCAGCCGCACTCGGGATGAATCAGGAACTCGGCCTCCGGGTGCAGGCTCCGCTGCAGGCGAATGTTCTCGGGATCGATGCCCGCGTGCACGTGGCACTCGCCCATCCACACGTGCATGTTCTGCCGCCCGGTCATGCGCCGCACGTGCGCGCCCAGGAACATGTCCGGTAGAAAGAGAATTTCCTGATCGGGGTCGATCGAGCTCACGACTTCGACGGCGTTCCCGGACGTGCAGCAATAGTCCGTCTCCGCCTTCACCTCGGCGCTCGTGTTCACGTACGACACGACGACGGCGCCCGGATGCTCGGCCTTCCAGGCGCGCAGCGCGTCGGCATCGATCGTCGACGCGAGCGAGCACCCCGCCGCGAGATCGGGGAGCAGCACGGTCTTCTTCGGCGACAGGATGGCCGCGGTCTCGGCCATGAAGTGTACGCCGCAGAAGACGATCACCTGGGCGTTGGTCTTCGCGGCCTCGCGGGAGAGGCCCAATGAATCGCCAACGAAATCCGCAACGTCCTGAACCTCGGGACGCTGGTAGTTGTGTGCGAGAATGACCGCGTTGCGCGCGCGGGCGAGCGCCTTGATCTCGCCCTGCAGCTCGGCGACGGCGGCCTCGACAGATGCGGTAGCCATGCTTGGAAGATACTCACCCGCGAGCGGCGTGTGCGCCGTCGCGACGCGCTACCGGTCGAGCACCTCGACGAAGAATTCGACGATGTCGATCACGAGCGGCGCCGACGCGCCGGCAGGCATCCACTCGAGCCGCTCGACGATTACTTCCGGCCGTGGTTCGGCGGGCGTGCTGCGCTCGAACGTTCGGGCGTCCATGTCGACGATCCAGTACTCGGGCACGCCTTCCTCGCGGTAAAGCGTGCGCTTGCGAACGCGATCGGCGCGGGCGGTGGAAGGTGACAGGACTTCGACAGCGAGAAGGAGGCCGTTTTCTTTGTCGAAGCGCTCCGGGCGACGACCGTTGACGAGCGGGATCACGAACACGTCGGGCTGCACGCCGCGTCGCCATGAGAACACAACGTCACCCGGAGCGACGAACGCGTGCCCCACTCCTTCTCGCCGCGTGTACGGCGCAAGAATCGAAGCCAGCGCGAGCACGGCTGCCTGGTGTGCGAGACTCGGCGCCGGCGTCACGAGCAGCTCGCCGTCGATGACCTCGTAGCGGTTGCCGTCGTCGGGCAATGCGTCGCGCTCGGCAACCGTCCAGTCGTGGTCGAATTGCGGCATACCCATAGACTATGTCCCTCGGCGCCGAGTGGGCAAGCGAGCATCGCTCAACGTGCCACCGCACCGGCGCAGAAATGCAACCATTTGGTTGCCTATGGGATCGCAGGATCGCAGAGCGCCCGGGCGCTACAGCTCGATGTGCCGTCCCTTCCAGTTCCGGCTCGCACGCGGGAAGTCCGTGCGGTAATGGCCGCCGCGCGACTCCTTACGCTTGAGCGCCGCCTCGACGACGAGCTGGGCCGTCTGCACCATGTTCTGCTCTTCGGTCGCGCCCTCTGGCAGTCGGCTCGCGATCTCGGCGAGGCGCTCGCGCGCCGTGCGAAGGCCGCGCGCCGTGCGCGCGAGGCCGGCGTGCTCCCACATCACGTCGCGGATCGCGTCCGCGGCGACCTGCGCGGCACCGCGATCGGCGAGCGGCGGCACCTTCCATCGTCCAATGGCCGGCACGTTCTTCGGTGGCTTGAGCCGCGAGAGATCGCGCGCCACACGCTCGGCGAACACGAGCCCCTCGAGCAGCGAGTTGGACGCGAGCCGATTCGCGCCGTGCACGCCC
>DASZUN010000180.1:0-9398 GCA_035547615.1 Gemmatimonadaceae bacterium
TGCCCCTCGTTCGACGCGAGATCGTCCAGAAACGAGCTCATCGCGCCGATCGCAGCGACGCCCCCGCTCGCGAATGCCGGCGTGTACACCGCCGCGTAGAGTCCGCGCGTCGCGTCGGCGATGCGCTGCTGCATGGCGTACGTCTTCGACAGCTCGATCACGAGACCGTACGGCAGGTACGTCAACTCCTGCGTCGAGCGCGCGGTCTGCCAGGCGTCGTCGACGAGCGGTGACGGCTGCAGTCCGTTCCAGTTCTTGATCGCCAACAGGCCGCCGGGCACCTCGGGGCTGTGCGTCCGGGCAAGCAGCGCTCGCAGCGAGTCGCGCATGGCGCTGTGATACGGAAGCTTGGCGCGCAGGATGGAGTCGTTGCTCGCGAGCTCGCGCCGAATCGCGCTCAGCGCCTCGCAGGCCGACTGCTCGTGGGACCGCCGATCGTGCCAGGCGTTGGCCGCGAAGGCGAGTGCCACGCCGAGCACCACCGAGAACGTTTCCAGGGCAAGATCTTCGATCCGACGCCGAATATGGCTCATGCAAAGCCTCGAGTCGTGTTACAGGGCGCGCGCTTTCGCGTCACATAGAATAGTCGCGCCGCGCCAAAAGATCCCGACCATGGCCGCTTCCTCGTCCCTCAACTGTCCCAACTGCGGCGCCCCTACCCGCGCCGACGCCGCGCGTTGCGCCTACTGTGGCTCGGGCCTCACGGCCGCACCGTGCCCGTCCTGCCTCGGCTCGATGTGGGCGGGCTCCGAGTTCTGCCCACATTGCGGCGCCCGCGCGGTCGTCGCGGCCGACGGCGGCGGAGCCACGCTCAAATGTCCGGGCTGCGACAGCGACATGCCACACGTGACCGTCGGCGCCGTCGCGATGAACCGCTGCGCGAGCTGCGATAGCGCGTGGCTCGCGCCCGAGTCGTTCATGAATCTCTGCACGAACGCCGAGTCGCGCGGTGCGGTCATCGCGGCGCTCGGGAGTGTGACCGCAGAGCAGAAGCAGGTGACGATGGGCACCGTGCGATACGTGCGCTGCCCGGTCTGTCAGAAAACGATGAATCGGTCGAACTTCGGCCACACGTCGGGCATCGTCATCGATACGTGCAAGGGCCACGGCGCCTGGTTCGAGCACGATGAGCTGCACCGTGTCCTCGACTTCGTCGCGCGCGGCGGCCTGGCGGCGGCGAAGCAGGGCGCCGTGGTCAATCCCGATCAGGCCACCGTGACGGTGGGCCTGAACATCCTCGGCGCTCCGGCTGCCGCTGCGAACCCGAACGCCATGCGCGCGATGCTCGACGTCATGAGCAACGATTCCGCCTCCTCGCTGCTCCACGGCTTCTTCACTTCGCTCTTCGGCTGAACTTCAGGAGATTCTCATGACGCTTCGCGATTGGATGGCCGGCCAGCTCGTCGACATCGTCGAATGGGTCGACGATACCGATGACGCGATGGCCTGGCGCTTCACCCGGCCCGCGAACGAGATCAAGAACGGCGCGCAGCTCATCGTCCGGCCCGCGCAGATGGCGATCCTCATCGACGAAGGCCAGATCGCCGACGTGTATCAGCCCGGCCGCCACGAGCTGAGCACGGGCAACATGCCGATCCTCTCGTCGCTCCGCGGATGGAAGTACGGCTTCGCCAGTCCGTTCAAGGCGGACGTGCTCTTCATCAGCACGAAACAGTTCGTCGGCCAGAAGTGGGGGACCGGGAATCCGGTCATCCTCCGCGATCCGGAGCTCGGGCCGGTGCGCCTGCGCGCGTACGGCACGTACGCGGTGCGCGTGGCCGATCCCAAGAAGTTCGTGCAGGAGCTCTCCGGCGCGAACGCGACGTTCACCGTCGACCAGGTCGCCGATCAGCTCCGGGACATGCTCGTCGCCGCGGTCAGTGCGGTGCTCGCGAGCGGCGGCATCTCCGTGTACGAACTGTCGGCGAAGTACGGCGAGCTGGCCGCCCGTGCACAGGAGCAGTCGACGCCGAAATTCCAGCAATACGGCCTCAACGTGGCGCAGGTGGTGATCGAGAACATCTCCCTTCCTCCCGAGGTGGAGCAGACGCTCGATCAGAAGACGCGAATGAGCATGTTGGGCGGCGACATCGATCGCTACGCGAGCCTCCAGTCCGCCGATGCGATCCGTGACGCCGCGCGGAATCCGGGCGGTGCGGCGGGGGCGGGGATCGGGATCGGACTCGGCGCGGCGCTCGGCAGTCGCGCTGCCGCGGCGGCGACGGCGCCCGCGAACACGCCGCTCACCCCGCCGCCAATCCCTTCGATCGCGTGGTACTACGTCGTCGGCAAGGAACGCAAAGGGCCGGTGGACGAGGCGACGATCCGTGCGCCGGGTACGATCGCCGAGGACACGCTCGTGTGGCACTCGGGGATGGCGGCATGGGCGCCGGCGCGACAGGTGCCGGAGCTGGCGGGGCTGTTCCCGCCGCCGGTGGGGTAGGGCGGGGCGTGGGCGCGACGATCGTATGGCGAGGAAACCTGGGTGCTAACGTGGGGAGACTTGGGCGGCGCCGGATACGGCTCCAACACTCTTGAACGCGAACGACGCGAACACTGCCTGAAAATGGCCGCGAAGATTTGAATTGTTTCGCGTGCGTTCAGGCAGTGTTCGCGTCGTTCGCGTTGAACGTGTTCCAACCGTAACGGGCGGGGATGAGGCCAGCCCGGTTGCTACTTGACTCGGCGGCGGCGCCGAGCGTAGGGTGAACAACATGGCGACAAAGCTCAGGCGCTGGACGCTGCGCGATCTGCACAGTCTCCCCGACGACGGGAACAAATACGAGCTCGTACGCGGGGAGCTGTTCGTGACGCCGGCGCCGAGCGACGAGCACGAGACGATACTCGCGCGCCTCACGCGGCTGCTCGAGCCGTACGTAGTCGCGCAGAACTTGGGATTCGTCTATCACCCACGCGCCGTGTTCCGGCGTGACGGTTCGGAGACCGAACCTGATTTGATGGTCCGTCAGCCCCGGACTGGTCGCGCGAAGCACAGCAGGGTCAACGATGACTGGGACGACGCGCCGACGCCGAGCCTGATCGTCGAGGTGCTCTCCGATACGACGCGGCGGCGCGATCTCCAGTACAAGCGCGATTTCTACATCGATTCCGGCATCCCGGAGTATTGGATCGTCGACGGCGATGACCGCGAGGTGCGAGTCGTGCGCGCAGGCCAAGAGGACGAGATCATGACCGGCCAACTCCGCTGGCAGCCGGACGGTGCCGCGGAGCCGCTCGTTCTCGAGGTGGCGTCGTTGTTCGAGTAGCGGCGTATGCGCCGGTAACGTCCCGAGCGGCTGTTCCAAAAAAATCACAGCCCTGGTGCTCGAAAACCGTGGATGAAGAGCAGTTCTCCGTTTGATTCGTCCAATCCGTCAAAGTCGCAGTTCCCATCTCTTCGAAGCTGGATTGGCGCGACGCAAACGGATTGGCGAGATACATCGGAGCACCAAGCCAGCCACGCGCGCAACGAACCTGGATCCCTCGACTCGCTGCGCTCGCTCGGGATGACAGTGGGGCGTGGCTGCGCTCGCTCGGGATGACAGGGGCTACCAGATCCGCACCCGATCCCCAGGCGCGAGATACAGCTTCTCACCCGCCTTCACGGCGAACGCCGGATACCACGCGTCCAGATTGCGCACGGTGAGCGCGCGCCACGGCGCTGGCGAATGCGCGTTCGTGAGAATCTGCCGCCTGAGCGCCGGCTCGCGGAACTTGGTGCGCCAGATCTGCGCCCAGCTCAAAAAGAGCTGCTGATCGCCCGAGAGTCCGCCGACGACCGGCGCCGGCTTGCCGCCAAGTGATGCCTTCCACGCGTCATACGCGGCGGTGAGTCCCGCGAGGTCGGCGATGTTCTCGCTCAACGTCTGCTGGCCGTTGATCGCGAGATCGGGGAGCGGATGATACGCGTCGTACTGCAGCGCCAACGCGTGCGTCGACGCCGTGAAGTGCGCGAAGTCGGACTGCGTCCACCAGTTGCGCATCATCCCCTTCGAGTCGAACGCGGCGCCGAGGTTGTCGAAGCTGTGGCTGATCTCGTGACCGATCACCGCGCCAATGCCGCCGTAGTTCATCGCGTCGGCGCGCTTGGCGTCGAAGAAGGGCGGCTGGAGGATCGCCGCGGGGAAGTTGAGCGCGTTCATCGCCGGCATGTTCACGGCGTTCACCGTCTGCGGCGTCATCACCCACATCCCCTTGTCCACCGGCTCACGCAATTCGGCAAGACTCTTGGAGTATGAGAAGCGTACGACGCGATCGGCGTTGCCGTACGCATCGCTCGGCGACACGGTGAGCGCCGCGTAGCTCGGCCACTTGTCGGGATAGCCGATGCTCACGCGGAGCGTGGTGAGCTTGTTCTTCGCTTCGGCTTTCGTCGACGGCGCCATCCACGACAGCGCGTCGATGCGATGCTTGAACGCGGTGATGAGCCCCGCGACCATCCGCTGCGCGTTCGCCTTCGCGGAGGCCGGGAAATAGCGCGCCGCGTATTCCTTGCCGACGGCGAAGCCGAGCGCGTCACTCGTCGCGTTCACCGCGCGCTTGTCGCGCGACTCCTGCGCCTCGGCGCCGCTCAGCGTCTTGCCGAAGAAGTTGAACGATTCACGGTCGAACGCCGGCGGCAGCACCGCGGCGTGATCCTCGATCGCGTGATACGCGAGGAGATCCTTCCATGCGTCGAGCGGCTGGCTCGCGATGAGCGCCGCGATGCCGGTGATCGCGCTCGGCTGCCACGCCACCAGAGAATCCTCATGCGAGAGCTGCGCCGCGGCGAAGAACGCCGGCCAATCGAGCCCGGGCGCCCTCGTCGGAAATGCGGCGCGCGCCCAATGATTGTTCCCCTTCGCCGGATCCTCGCTGTCCTCGAGCTTCCAATGCGTTTCGGCGATCTTCGTCTCGAGCGCGAGGATCGTTGCTGCGTCCGCCGTCGCGTTCTGCACGCCGGCGAGCTTGAGCATCGCCGCAACGTGCTCTCGGTACGACGTGCGCACCGCCGCCATCTTCGGCGATTCATCGACGTAGTAGCTGCGGTCGGGCAGCTCGATGCCGCCCTGGAGGAGGAAGGCCGCGTTGTGCCCCGGATGATTGAAATCCTGTGCGACCCACAGCCCGAACGGGTTGTCGGTGTGCAACACGCCCGTGTTCATCGGATCGACGTCGGCACGGAGGTGCGCGCCGAGCCAGCGCGCGAGCGCCTGCTTGTCCGGGATGACGGCGATGCTGTCGAGGAGCGGCTTGATGGGCGCGACGCCGCGCTTCGCGATGGCGGCCGTGTCGAGGTACGCGTGGTAGAAGTCCGCGACCTTGCGCATGTCCGTGCCTGGCGCACCCGACGCATGCTGTACGATCTCCAGCACGTGTGCGTCAGCGAGCTTGGCGGCGATGTTGAACGCGCCGAACGAGCTCAGCTCGGGCGGGATCTGCGTGTGTCGATCCCACGACCCGTTCGCATATTCATAGAAGTTGTCGCCCGGGCGGACTGTCGTGTCCATCGCCGACGCGTCGAGGCCGGGGATGGCGCGCTGGGCGGCGAGGGGCGAGGCGAGCGCGGCGAAGACGAGGACGGTAGCTGCGCGGCGGAGAATGCGGATCATGGCTATGTCATCCCGAAGGAGCGATGCGACGCTCTTGTCATCCCGAGCGAGCGAAGCGAGTTGAGGGATCTTCTCTCTGGGGCGAGATCTCGACCCGTAAGGAAGATTCCTCGCTTCGCTCGGAATGACAATGTGGGCTTGGCTTCACAACCGCACGGCGTCACGATTTCCGTTCCCACTCCTCCCACTGGCGCACCGCCATCCGTTCGCCGAATTTCGAAGCGTCCGACGTTCAGTCTCCAGCCTCCCCCCGCCAATGACCGCCCTCCGCCACTCCATCGCCGCAATCGCCGGCGTCGCTCTCACGGCGCTCGCCGTCGCCGGATTCACGAGAAACCACCTCGCCCCCGCCGATCTCGTTCTCAAGAACGGGAAGATCGTCACGATGGACGCGAAGCATCCGAGCGGCCAGGCGATCGCGATCACGGGCGACAAGGTCACCGCCGTCGGCTCGGACGCCGAGATCCAGAAGTACGTCGGGCCGAACACGAAGGTGATCGATCTGCACGGTCATCTCGCGATCCCGGGCTTCAACGAATCGCACGGGCACTTCATGGGGCTCGGCGAGTCGCTCACGGAGCTCAAGCTCAGGGGCGTTCCCACCTGGCAGGGCATCGCGCAGATGGTCGCGACCGCGGCGAAGACGGCGAAGCCGGGCGCGTGGATCCAGGGGAGCGGCTGGCACCAGGAGAAGTGGTCGAAGTCGCCGGGCCGCGTGGTCGAGGGTTTCCAGACGAATGATCTGATCAACGCCGCCGCGCCGAACAACCCCGTTCTGCTCGAGCACGCGAGCGGTCACGCGATCATCGTGAACGCCAAGGCGCTGGAACTCGCCGGCATCGGGCCCAACACGCCGAATCCCGCAGGCGGCCGCATCATCAAGGACGCGAGCGGCAAACCGACGGGTGTGCTCGTCGACGGCGCGCAGGGGCTCATTCGCGGCGCGCTCGCGAAGAGTCTCGCCGCGCGCTCGGAGCAGGAGAAGGAAGCCGACTTCCGCAACGAGGTACACCTCGCCGTGCAGAACGCGCTCGAGAACGGCGTGACGACGTTCCAGGACATGGGCGAGTCGTTCGCGACGATCGACGCGATCAAGAAGATGGTCGACGAGGGCGACATGCCGATGCGGCTGTACATCCTCGTGAGCCAGGGCGAGATCCGCCCGAACAATGTGCCGGCGATGGTGTCGCACCGGATGATCGACTACGGCAACGGCCACCTCACCGTGCGCGCGATCGGCGAGATCACCGCCGACGGCGCACTGGGCTCGCGCAGCGCGTGGATGCTCAAGCCGTACGACGACGACCCGAAGAACACCGGGCTCAACGTCACCAAGATGTCGCGCATCCACGAGATCGCCGAGCTGGGGCTGGCGCACGGGTATCAGATCTCGGTGCACGCGATCGGCGACCGGGCGAACAGGGAGACGCTCGACACGTTCGAACAGATCTTCAATGAGCACCATGTAAAGAGCGACACGCTGCGCTGGCGGATCGAGCACGCGCAGCACCTGAACCCGACGGACATTCCGCGGTTCGGCACGATGGGCGTGGTGGCGAGCATGCAGGGCATCCACGAGTGCTCGGACGCGCCGTACGTGCTGCCGCGGCTCGGCTGGAAGCGCGCCGAGGAAGGGGCGTACGTCTGGAAGAAGCTGTGGAACACCGGCGCGGTCGTGACGAACGGCACCGACGTGCCGGTCGAGGACATCAGCCCGATCGCGAGCTATCACTGCAGCGTGACGCGCGACATGGTCGGCACGGATTCGGCCTTCTTCGGCGACCAGAAGCTGTCGCGCCAGCAGGCGCTGCAGACGTACACGACCAACGGCGCGTTCGTCGCGTTCCAGGAGCACGAGAACGGGTCGCTCGCGCCGGGCAAGTGGGCGGACATCGCGGTGCTGTCGCGCGACATCATGACCGTGGCGCCGGATTCGATCCTCGGCACCAAGGCGCTGTACACGATCGTCGGCGGCAAGGTCGTGTACACCAGTCCCGCGGCGCGCTAAGCCGCGGCGAAGGTGCTCGGAGCCGGGCGAGATGCTCGGAGCCGGCTTCGCCTCCGGCGACGAGGCAGTACTGACACTGATCGTGTCAGTACTGCCATCCGCTCGCCTGCGGCGAAACCGGCTCCTGCGCTCCGGTCGCGCGATGCCCGGGCCGATCCGACTTCGAGCGGCCGAGCGCGCCGCCATCGAACGGGGGGCACGCCCGAACTACGCGCGCGCTGCCACGTGCGCGGGCGGAGCTCGAGCCACACGCACGCGCCACACGCACGCGCCACACGCACGCGCGACACGGAGGCGAGCGCGAGCGGGCCTGGCGCCCGCAGGCGAGCGGATGGCGATACTGACACGAACAGTGTCAGTATCGCCTCGTCGCCGGAGGGCGCTGGGCCCCCGCGCGATTCCTGCACATGGAATCGCGCGATCTTGGACGAAGAGACTAACGACGAAGAGACTAACGATGAGTGAATCACGCACAGAGCACGCGCGCGTACGACTCGGCGACTACCACATCGCGCGCATCGGGCTCGGCACCAATCGCCTGCGCGACACGCGCGAGGGCGCCGAGTTCATCCGTGCGGCAGTCGACGCCGGCGTACAGATGGTCGACACCGCGCATCTGTATACCAGTGGCGAGAGCGAGAAGGCGATCGGGCGTGCGTTGTCGCCCGTGCCGCCGAACGTGCTCGTCGCGACCAAGGGCGGGTACGGCAGTTCAGGACAGGGGAGGCCGGAGGTGCTGCGCGCGCAGATCGAGCAGAGCTTCGCGAGTCTGCGCGTCGATCGCATCGCGCTCTACTACCTCCACCGCGTCGACCCGGACACGCCGATCGAGGAGAGCCTCGGCGCGATCAAGGAGTTTGTCGATCGCGGGAGAATCGAGCACGTCGGGATTTCGGCGGTCGATGTCCCGATGATCGAGCGCGCGCGAAAGATGGTGCCGATCGCGGCCGTGCAGAACGAGTACAACGTCGGCGAGCGCAAGTTCGACGACGTGGTCGACTACTGCACGCGCGAAGGGATCGTGTTCGTGCCGTACTATCCGCTGCACGGAGAGCCGAGCGGCGCCGTGCGCGAGATCGCGCGGCGGCATGGGGCGACGCCGAGTCAGGTGATGCTCGCCTGGCTGCTCGCGCGATCGCCGATGATGCTGCCGATTCCAGGGACGACGTCGCTCGCGCACCTGCGGGAGAATCTTGGGGCGCTGGACGTCGAGCTGTCGCGCGCGGAGTTAGAGGCAGTGGCGGCGGGGTAGCGAGTGGTGGGCGGCGGACCCGTGGGTGACCACGAACGTGCGATCGAGTTTCGGCATTATAGTTCATTGATGGACTCGCCAGCCGTATGAAGCCGTTCCCACTGTCGTCGGTCGCGCGGCTGGAACGACTACGATCACCGTCCGCTCGAACCGGCCGGATCACGCGACGGAGTCCGTGACCGTCACCGTGCAACCCACTCCGGCCGAGAACGATTCAGGTTTGGTGTACACGGCGAAGGCGACCCTGGCGGGAAGCACGTATCCCGGCGATACGGTTTCTCTCGGCCCCACGAGTCTGTTCGTGAATCTGACCGTGTCGAATCCCACCAGCGCGCAGCGCGACGTGTGGCTGGCCGGGTGCGCGGCGTGGGAGCGCATCTACGTCACCGCGAACCTCTCGGGTACACCACTCATGGACCGTGCGCGCAGCACCGTGTGCCAGCCGACGTATCAGCACGTGGTGCTCGGACCGGGCGCGAGTCAGGAGATCGGCATCTCCGGCGCAGGCGTCGGCGCCGGCAGCGACACACTCTCGACGGGCCGCTAC
>DASZUN010000181.1:0-30641 GCA_035547615.1 Gemmatimonadaceae bacterium
CGCCACTGGGTCCAGGTGACGTCGATCGCGCTCGTGATGGCGTGCGGCGTCATGACGATCATGGGGCTCCGCAGCACGCTCACGTCCATTCGCGCGGCGCGCGATGGCTACTACGCCGCATACCGGTTCGGCGATCTCTTCTCGCAGATGCAGCGCGCGCCGGCAAGCGTCGCGCGGCAAATCGCCGCGATTCCCGGCGTGGCGGCGGTCGAAACGCGCATCGCCCGCGACGTGCGGCTCGACGTCCCCGGGCTCACGCAGCCGGCCATCGGGCACATGGTGTCCATCCCCGACGTGCACCGACCGATGCTCAACGACCTGCACGTGCGCAGCGGGCGTTGGATCGCGCCCGGCCGCGACGACGAAGTGCTCGTGAGCGAGCGGTTCGCCGAGCAGAACCATCTGCATCCCGGCGACAGTCTCGCGGCGGTGATCAATGGACGTTGGCAGCGCGTGCACATCGTCGGCGTCGCGCTCTCGCCGGAGTTCGTCGTGGAATTCGCGGGGCACGGCATGTTCGTGGACAACCGGTTGTTCGGCATCCTCTGGACGAGTCGCCGCGGCCTCGAGAGCGCGTTCGACATGAAGGACGCGTTCAACGATGTGGTCGTGCGGATCGCGCCGGGCGCGAGCCAGGCCGCCGTGAGCGAAGCCCTCTACGACGTGCTGCGGCCATGGGGCGCGGCGGACGCGCACGGTCGCGCCGACCAGCCGGCGGCGCGCGCGCTCGACGACGAATTCACGCAGCTCCGCGTGAACGCCACCGTATTCCCGATGTTCTTCCTCGTGGTCGCGGCGTATCTGCTCAACGTCGTGCTCTCGCGGCTCGTTGCCTCGCAGCGCGACGAGATCGCCGCGCTCAAGGCGTTCGGCTACTCCAATTGGGAAGTCGGCGCGCACTACCTCGGCTTCGGGCTCGCATCAGTCGTCCTCGGCGCGCTGCTCGGCATTCCGCTCGGCATCTGGATGGGCGTACGCTTCACGGCGCTCTACCATGACTACTTCCGATTCCCCGAACTGCCGACGGTGGTCGATTGGGGCGCCGCCGCGCTCGCGGTGGGCATCAGCGGTGGGTTCGCGCTCCTCGGCACGTTGAGCGGCGTGCGCCGCGTGATGCGACTGACACCAGCCGAGGCGCTGCGGCCCGAGTCCCCGGCGCGCTTCCGGCCGCTGTTGCTCGAGCGCCTCGGGCTCGCGGCGATCATCTCGCCGGCGGTGCGTATGATCCTGCGCAACCTCGAGCGCCGCCCGGTGCGGACCGGCGCGACCATCGTCGGCGCCGCGCTCGCCGTGGCGCTGCTCGCGTCCGGCCGGTTTCCGTACGACGCGTTCGATCGAATGATGGAAGTGGAATTCCAGCAGGCGCAGCACTTCGATGCCGTCGCGGCGTTCATGCGTCAGGCGCCGGTGCGCGCCGCGGACGAATTGATGCACGTGGACGGGGTCCTCGCGGCCGAGCCATTTCGATCGGCGGCGGTGCGGGTCGAACGCGGCGCGGTCTCGCGCACCACGTCGATCACCGGCGTCGATCCCGGGGGGCGGCTCTACCGGCTGGTCGACACCGACGGGCATGCGTTCGCCCCGCCCGCGGGCGGGTGCGCCATGAGCGCGGGTCTCGCGCGCGTGCTCGGCGTGCGCGTCGGGGATACGGTGAACGTCGAGCTGATCGAGCTCGGGCAGCGCCGTCGCGTACCGATCGTGGGGCTGTACGACCCGATGATCGGCCAGGGCCTCGTCATGACGCGCGCCGCGCTCAACGCGCTGTTGCACGAGCAGGCCGCCGCGTCCGGCGCGTACCTGGCGATCGCGCCCGGCCGCGAGGCCGATGTGATGGCGGCGCTGAAGGACATGCCGGCGATCGGCGGCACGATGTCGCGCACCGCGACGATTCGCAACATCGACGAGCAGATGCGCCAGAGCATGGTGTTCGTGCTGACCCTGATCATCACGTCGGGAACGGTGATCGCGACCGGCGTCGTGTACAACAGCGCGCGGATCGCGCTGTCGGAGCGTGGCCGCGAGCTGGCGAGCCTGCGTGTCCTGGGCTTCACGACGAACGAGGTGGCGGGCATGCTGCTGGGCGAACAGGCGGCGATCCTGCTCGTGGCCCTCCCGGTGGGCGTCGGGTTCGGCGCGCTGTTCAGCTTCGCGCTCACCAAAGGCTTCGAAACGGAACGCTTCCATTTCCCCTTCGTGATCACGCTCCACAGCCAGGTGTTCGCGGGTGCCGTGGTGCTTGCCGCCGCCGCGCTCGCGGGACTCGTCGTCCGCCGCCGCGTGCGCCGGCTGGACATGGTGTCCGCGCTCCGGACACGGGAGTGAGCCATGCAGATTACCAGAACGAGAATTATAATTCTAGCAACGATCCTGGCGGCGGCGGCGCTGGCCGCGTATGCCATGCGCCCCAAGCCGCTGGTCGTCGACGCGGCCCCGGTCGCGCGCGGCCCGCTCGAAGCGACCGTCGAGGCGGACGGAAAGACGCGGGTGCGCGAGCGCTACGTGGTCGTCGCGCCCGTCGCGGGCCGGCTCGCGAGGATCGAGCTGCTCGAGGGCACGTCCGTGCGCCCGGGGCAGATCATCGCCCGGTTGACGCCGCTGCCGCTCGACTCGCAGTCGCTCGTACAGGCGCAGGCGCGCATCGACGCCGCGAACGCGCTCGCGCTCGACGCCGCGGCGCAGGTCCGCCTGACGCGGGCCGCACTCGACCAGCAGCATCGCGATCTTTCGCGTGCGCAGCGGCTCGCCGAGGTCGGCGGCGTCGCGCCGCGCGTGGTGGAGGAATCCGAGCTGGCGGTCACGCAGGCGGATGCGGCCTATCGCAGTGCGATCCAGCGCGCGGAAGCGGCCGATGCCGACGCGCGTCAGGCACGCGCCGCACTGATCGGGCAGCGCGACGGCCGAGCGGCGATGCTGCTCGTGCGCGCGCCCGCCGCCGGCCGCGTGCTCCGCGTACCGGAGCGCAGCGAGCGAATCGTCGCCGCGGGCACCGCGATCATGGAGATCGGCGACCCCGGCTCGCTCGAGATCGTGGTCGACGTGCTGTCGAGCGACGGCGCGGTGGTCCATCCAGGAGATCGCGTGCGGCTCACCGAGTGGGGCGGCAGCAATGGAGAGCAGGCAAGCGCGCTGCTCGGCCGCGTGCGCGAGATCGAACCGTCCGGCTTCACGAAAGTGTCCGCGCTCGGCGTGGACGAGCAGCGCGTCAACGTGATCGTCGACGTCGACTCGATACCGCCGGGCATCGGCGACGGCTTCCGCGTCGACGCGAGCATCATCGTCTGGTCCGCGCCGAGCGTGGTCGTCGTGCCGCGCAGCGCGATCGTGCAGCAGGGCGCCGCCGGGTGGAGCGTGTTCGTGGTACGCGACGGACGCACGCAGACGCGCACGGTCCGCATCGGCCACGTCGGCGGCGCTGGCGCCGAGGTCGTCAACGGACTTGCGGCCGGGGACGTGGTGGTGCTGTTCCCGTCGGATCAGGTTCGCGCGGGCGTTCGCGTCAAGGCGCGGCAGAGCTGA
This sequence comes from Gemmatimonadaceae bacterium, assembly GCA_035547615.1. Taxonomy (GTDB): domain Bacteria; phylum Gemmatimonadota; class Gemmatimonadetes; order Gemmatimonadales; family Gemmatimonadaceae; genus JAQBQB01. The sequence goes on from DASZUN010000181.1 coordinate 3,517, forward strand.
ACTTACCCCACCCACGTCGTGAACGCCGACGCCGACTCGCGTTTCTTGGCCGGCGGCACCTCGGCCGGCTCGCCGACATTCACGATCGCGACGATCCGCTCGTTGTCCGCGACGCCGGCCGCCGCGCGCGCCGCGGCATCGGACATCACGCCGCCGGTTTTGACGTGCGTGCCCAGCCCCATGCCGACCGCCGCGAGCGCGAGGTTCTCGATCGCCATCATTGCGGCGGCGTAGTCCTCCTCGGCGATCTCGGGGTTGTCGCTCTTCGTGACCGCCACGGCGATCATGCAGGGCAGCGCCCAGTGCTCGGCGGCGACGGATTCGCGCACCTCGCGGCCGCGCTCCGGATCCTCCAGTTTTCTTGCCTTCCGCTCACCGAGCGCGACACCGTAGGCGTGGCGGGCGTCCGGCCCGAGCACGTAGAACCGCCACGGCTGCGTGAGGCGGTGATTGGGGGCGAGGACGGCGGCATCGAGCAGCGCCTCGATTTCTGATTTCGCGATCGGGCGGTCCGTGAAGCGCTTGATCGACCGGCGATTCTGAATGGCATCCATGGTCTGCATCCCGAAAAACTATACGCATCTCCGGTCCCGGCGAGCATCGCTTTTGCCGGATTGCCCATCCATGAACACGATGCTCCGGCAATTGCTTGCCGCAGCGTGCGGAGTGCTGCTGACGGCGGCGCTCGCCTGCGGCTCGGGCGGTGGCGGCACGGGGAACGTCGGTCCCACACCGCCGCCCACGCCCACGCCAGTCCTCACTACGATCACCGTCTCGCTCAGCGTCGCCCAGATCCAGGTCGGCCAGACGGCCAACGCCACGGCGTCGGCGGCGGATCAGAATGGAGCACCCATCGCCGCCGGCACCGTGACGTGGTCCTCCAGCAACACGAACGTGGCCACGATCACGGCGAGCGGCGCCATCACCGCTGTCGGTCCGGGGACCACGCAGATCATCGCGACCGCGAGCGGCAAGTCGGGACAGGCAACGCTGACCGTCGTCGCGGCACCCGCGCCGGTGGCGAGCATCTCGGTCTCGCCGCCCACCGTGACGCTGATCATCGGCGCCACGCAGCAGATGACTGCGACGACCGTGGACGCGAACGGGAACGTGCTCACCGGGCGCGCCGTCAGCTGGTCGAGCTCCGATCCCACGAAGGCGACGGTCACGCCCACGGGTCTCGTGCAGGCGATCGCCGCGGGCACGGCGACCATCATCGCGACCAGCGAGAACAAGTCGGGCTCGGCGGCGGTGACCGTCGCGTCGAGCACGCCGGCCCCGGCGTGCTCGCCCTCGACCGCGATCAAGCTCGCCGCCGGTGACGTGCGGCCGCTCACGCCGACCGAGGCCGCCTCGCTCTGCGTGGGCGGTCTCGCCGCGACGTCCGAGTATGTGCTCATCCCGTTCAACCACTCGAACGTGGCGTCGTCGACGACGCAGATCGAGCTGGCATCGACTGGAACCGGTGCCGTCACCGCGTCCCCCGCGTTGTCGCCGATCGGCGGCCCGCGGCTGAACCTCCTGCCGAGCCGCGCGCTGAGCTTCAATCAGCGGTTCGAGACCGCGTTCCGTCAGCGCGAGCGGAGCGACGTGAGCGGCGCGTTCTCGCGCGCGCGCTTCCGACTGGCGCCGGGCGTGCGCAGTCAGATCACGGGCGTTCCCGCCGTACCGACCGTCGGCGCGATCTATCAACTCAATGCGAACCTCAACGGCAACACGTGCTCGGATCCCAAGGTGCTGCACCCGGCGCGTGTGGTCGCGGTGACGCAGCACAGCATCGTGTTCCTCGACACGCTGTCACCCGCCGGCGGCTTCACGGATGGCGAGCTCACGGCGTTCGCGCAGGCGTTCGACACCGTCGGGTTCCCGCTCGATACCACGAACTTCGGCGCGAACACGGACATCGACAACAACGGCCGCGTGGCGATCTTCTTCACGCCCGGCATCAACAAGATCCCGCAGCCGGCGGGCGGCGTGATCGGCGGACTGTTCGCGGCGCGCGACCTGTTCCCGGCGTCGAGCCAGGGCTGCCCGGCGAGCAACGAGGGCGAGATGTTCTACATGCCCGTCCCCGACCCGAACAGCACGATCAACGGCAACTACACGTCGGAGACGAACGTCGCGTCGCTCGTCGAGCCCACGCTCGTGCACGAGTTCCAGCACCTGATCAACGCGGGGCGCCGGATCTACGTGAATAACGCGAGCGCGCTCGAGGAAGTGTGGCTCAACGAAGGGCTGAGCCACATCGCGGAAGAATTGTTGTATTACCGGATGTCGGGCAATGCGCCGCTCCAGAACATCGATCTTGCGCGGCTCCAGTCGTCCAACACGCAGGTCAACGCCTTCAACACCGACCAATCGCAGAACTTCGCGCGGCTCCGCACGTTCCTGCAGGCGCCATCGGCCAACTCGCCGTACGCCGAGATCGACGGGCTCGAGATGCGCGGCGCGATCTGGTCGCTGCTGCGGTACGCGGCGGATCAGAAGGGCGGCGACCAGCGGTCGACGTGGTTCGCGCTGGTGAACAGCACGACGAACGGCCAGGCGAACTTCGACGCCGTGCTCGGCGACATCGTGACGAACACGCGCAACTGGGAAGTGTCGCTGTTCGTGGATGACATGGGCGTCGCGGAGCCGAAGCAGTACACGGATCCGAGCTGGAACTACCGGAGCGTGTATTCGGGAATCGGGAGCGGGAAGTTCCCGATCGCGACGCAAGCGCTGGTCGCCGGCACCAACGTGCAGCTCACCGTCGACGGCGGGGGCGCGGCGTACGTGCGATTCTCGGTGGCTTCTGGCGTCGCAGCGACCGTGGCCGCGACGTCGCAAGGTCAGGCGGTTCCACCCAACGTCGACTTCATCCTGGTACGCACGAAATGACGATCGCTCGCGCCGCGCTGCTCGCCTTGCTCACGTCGATCGCCGCCTGTCATCGCGCCAAGCCGGCAACCGGCGCCGCGATGACCGAGCGCATCGTGCACGGCACCGTCTCCGTGCAGGGCACGGCGTTCGAGCAGCGGCTCGTGCTGAACAGCGGAAGCGGGCCGATTCGGCTGCACGCCTCCACCACCGACTCGGTGGCGCTCGTGCGCGTCGCGGGTCTCTATCTCTCGGTGCATGGCGTCGACGAAGCCGGAGCGCTCGCGGTGAAGACCTTCACGGTCGTGAGCGTGAACGGCGCGCCGGTGGTCGATGGCGTGCTGCGCGTTGACGGCGACCGCGTGTACATCGACACCGCGAGCGGCGCGCGGCTGCTCGGCAATCCACCGAGCGCGCTGCGGCGCATGGACGGTACGCGCGTGTGGATCGAAGGTCCGCTCGACACGGGGCCGAATCAGTACGGCATCATCGTGCCGAGGTAGCGCCGCCGCCGCGTCAAGCTCATCACAAGGCGATGACGGTGCCTGCCGGTCACGTGACGACGTGGCCGGACTGTTGCGTACGCACTGCGCACTCGAATGAGCGAATGCGAAGATGCTCGCTCGTGATCGACAGCGCATCGCGCGCGTGACGCGCATCACACACAGCAGCAGATGCAGGAGAAGCACATGATGTACAGACGTTCGACACTCTATTCGGCCATCGCGCTCGCCGCGGCACTGACGCTGCCGCTCGCGTGCTCCGACTCGGGCTCGACCTCGCCGGAGAACAACGCCGGCTCCGGCACCATGATCGTCCGCCTCACCGACGCACCGTTCTCGAGCGACTCGGTGAAGAGCGTCAACATCTTCGTCGTGCGCGTCGACGCACGCGGCTCGGCTGCCGACTCCGCGAGCACCGATCATGATCTGAGCAGCGATAGCCTGTCGCTCGGCGGATGGCAGACGGTCGCGTCGCCGAACGCGTCGTTCGATCTGCTGTCGCTCCAGAACGGCGTCGCCGCCACCATCGGGCAGACGCCGCTGCCCGCCGGCACCTACAGCGGCTTCCGCCTCGTGATCGATCCGACGCGCTCGAGTGTGACGTTGAAGAATGGCATGGTGCTCACCGGCACGAGCAGCCCGAGCGTGACGTTCCCGAGCGCCGCGCGCTCCGGGCTCAAGATCGTGCTCGCGCAGCCCGTGCAGGTGGTCGCCGGCACGACGACCAACCTGCTCGTCGACTTCGACGTGAGCAACAGCTTCGTGCAGCGCGGCAATTCGATCGAGAAGAACGGCCTGATCTTCAAGCCGGTGATCCGCGCGACGATCACGAACACGGCGCTCACCGACGCGACCATCAAGTTCGTGAACGCGACCGAGTCGACGCTGAATCTCCTGCAGAGCGGCACCGCGCTCACCGGCGCGAGCAATCTCGCGTTCGGCCAGAGCTCGTCGTGCACGAGCGTGAACGCGGCCACGCCGGCGCTGTCCGTCGTCACCGCGGGGTCGACCACCGCGCTGCCGGGTTTCTCGACGACGCTCGCGGCGGGGAACAGCTTCGACATCATCGCGTATCCGAACGCGACGGGCGGCGTGTCGTTCGCCACGGTGGGCAACGCGTTCACACCGACCAGCGGCCAGGCGGGGCTCCGCGTGTTCAACGCGACGTCGGCGACCACCGGCTACGACGTCTATCTCACGTCCGTGGGCGCACCGCTCGGCTCGACGGCGACCGTCTCGAACGTGCTCGCCGGCAACGGCTCGGCATTCGTGAGCGTGCCCGCGGGCGCGCAGCAGATCCGGCTCACGAGTACCGGCGGCACGACGGTCCTGCTGGATCTTGGTTCGCAGACGTTCACGGCCGGGCAGAACGCGACGCTCGTCGTTGCGCCGCCGGCCGCGGGCTCGCTCTCGCCGCGCGCCTTTGTCGTGACGGGGTGCTGAACGGCTGGTCTGTGGTCCGTGGTCCGTGGTGCACATCCGCGGACCACGGACCACGCACGCGTTAGTGCTTCAGCCAGATCAGCGTGACGCAGCCGTGACCCGAGAGCGAGGTCGACGCGCTGGAAAGCTCGTTCTCGAGCGCTGTCGCGGCGGCATCGAGCGTACCGGCACCGGGCACCGTGTGCGCGCCATCGATCGGCGCGTCGCCCATCTCGTAGGTCTCGATGCCCGCCACGTCGGATGAGTTCACGAGCGCGTCGACGCCTTCCTTCAGGAAACGCCCAGTGTTCGGCGGCACCCGAATCGGCGCGCCGTCGATGTAGAGATTGCTCGTGCAGATGCCGCGGCCGAAGAAGCGCGCGTTCGACACGAGTGCGGTGCCCTGCAGCTTGGAACCGTCAATGAAGGCGCTGCCGGGCGCGCCGCCCTCGAGGCGCCGCTCGTAGAACCCATTTCTGAGCAGTTCCGGCATCGTGTCGGCGGGCCCGAGCTTCACGGCACGATTGCCGATCGTCACCACTTTCGCCAGCACGTGTCCCGCGCGGATCATCGTCGCCGTTACCGGCGTGGTGTCGGTGAGCGCGGTTGAAATCACGAACGCATTCGGTTGATATCCCACTTTCTTCAGCCGAACCATCGTCCAGCTCGTGTCGGCGAAGAACAGCGCGACGGTGCCGGTCTTCGTCGTGCGCGAGGTCAGGCCCGTCAACGCGTCGGTGACGTCGGCGCCCTCGATCGGATTGCCGGTCTCCTCGTCGTAGACGCCGAGGACGCGCAGGTGCACGCGCGCGTGCGTGCTGCTCGCGGCCGATCGGCGTGCGCTCGAGTCGACCTGCGCGCGCGCCGGGCGCCCCGGAACGACGGCGAGGCCGAGTACCGCGGCCGCGAGCAGCCGATTCACCGCAAGTCGCATCGTGATCCGCCGGTCGAATGAGTCGGATCAATTGTATGCAAACGTCGGAATTCTGTCCAGAATTTCTCTATTCCGCCCGCAGCGCGATCGTGGGATCGACGCCGGCCGCGCGGCGCGCGGGCGCCCACGCCGCGAGCAGCGCGACTGCGACGAGCAGCGCGACCACGGCGGCGTCCGTGAGCGGATCGACTCTCGACGTGTGATAGAGCATGCTCGCGAGCAGCCGGCTCGCGACGAACGCTCCGGCGATCCCGACGGCCGCGCCCGCCGCGGTGAGCGCGAGGCCGCGGCCGACCACGCCGCGCACGATGTCAGCCGGCGTCGCGCCGAGCGCGGTGCGAATGCCGATCTCACGAATGCGCTCGGCCACGCTCCCGGCGATCACTCCATATAGTCCAACCGCCGCGAGCACGAGCGCCGCCGCCGCGAAGACCTCGATCGCCAGCATCGCGAACCGGCGCTGGCCCGCCGACGCGTCGACGAACGACTGCATCGTCGCCACGCGCTGGATCGGCTGGCCCGCGTCCACCGACCAGATCGCGCGCTTGATGCTCGGCACGAGCGCCGCGGCCTCGCCGCTGGTGCGCACGACGAGCGTCTGCACGTTGTCCACCCAGGACCACTGGTCGCTCGCGACGTAGAACGCGTCCGGCGCATCGGCGGCGAGCCCGTACGCGCGCACGTCGCCCACCACGCCGACCACGTAATCCCAGTGATCGCCGCCAAGCTCCGGACCGAAGCGCACGCGCTGCCCGATCGGATTCGTATTCTTGAACCAGCGTTTCGACATCGACTCGTTGATCAGCACCGCTTCCGGCGCCCCGGTGCGGTCGCGCGCGTCGAGCAGCCGGCCTCGGCGAAGCGGGATGTGCATCGTCGCGAAGTAGTCCGGCGTCACGGCGAAGCGGAGCGCGCTGCCCGCGGCGCCGTTCGCGAGATGCGGCGCCGATTGCAGCTCGTACCCGTAGCCGTCGACGTCGGCCATCGGCACGCTGCTCGTGAACGCGGCGCGGGTCACCCCGGGCAGGTGCTGCACCGCCGCGAGCGCCTGCTGGAAGAATTGCAGTCGCGCGGTGTCCGAGCGGAACGCCGGACCCGACGCGACGACTTGCATCGTGATCACGTGCGACGGATCGAACCCCGGCTCGTTGGCGAGCAGGCGCCGCACGCTGCGGAACAAGAGCCCGGCGCTCACCAGGAGCACGATCGCGATCGCGACCTCCGCGATCACGAGCGCGCTCCGCCCGCGCGCGTGCGCGCCGGTGGCGCGACGCGTGCCGCGCTGCAGGCCCTCCGCGGGGTCGGCGCGCAACGCCGCCAGTGACGGCACGAGGCCGGCGAGCACGCCGACGAGCGTCGTCAGTGCGATGGCGAACACGAACACGCGCGCATCCAGCCTGATCGCGTCGGCGCGCGGGAGATTGGCCGGGCTCGCCGCGACGAGCGCCCGGACGCCGTACGTCGCGATGCCCCATCCCAGCGCGCCGCCGCATGCCGCGAGCACCACGCTCTCCGTGAGCAGTTGTCGCACGAGCCGCCCGCCGCCGGCGCCGAGCGCGATCCGCATCGCGAATTCGGCACGGCGTTGCGCGCCGCGCGCCAGCAGCAGGTTGGTCACGTTCACCGCGGCGATCGCGAGGAGCAGCAGCACGGCCCCGATGATCGCGACGAGCGACGGCCGCACCGCGCCGGTGATCATCGTCTGCAGCGGGCGCACGAGGAGCCCTTGTGTCAGGTTCGCCCACGCGGGACGCGGAAAGGCCTCGGACGGCGCGCGCCCGATCGCGCCGAGCTCGCGCGACGCGGCGTCGACGCTCGTGCCCGGCCGGAGCCGGCCGACCAGCGCGTAGTGATGACCCCACTCCCGCGCGCTGAAGTCGCCGGTCGCGCGTTCCTGCATCGGCGTCCACACGTCCGCGCGCGGCGCGAGGACGTTCTCGAACGCGTTCGGCATGATGCCGACGACGACGTACGGATTGCCGTCGAGCTGGATCGTGCGGCCGACGATCGAGCGATCGCCGCCGAAGCGGCGCTCGAGCAGTCCATAGCTCAGGATCGCGACGCGCGAGCCGCCAGGCCGGTCTTCCGCCGCCGTGAACGTGCGGCCGACGAGCGGGGTCGCGCCGAAGACGCCGAAGTAGCTCGCGGTCACGCGCTGCCCGATGAGCCGCTGCGGATCGCCGTCGCCGACGATCGTCGGCTGCCACGGATCCGCGGCCGCCAGCACGTCGAATGAGCGGCTGCGCGCGCGCAGCTCGTCGTAGGTGCCGAGCGTTGCGGGCATCGGCACCGCCTGGGCGTTCCGATCCTCCACCGAGACGATGCGGTCGGCGTGCGGGAACGGGAGCGGCTGGAAGAGAATCGGACTGACCGCGCTGAACACGGTGGTGCTGGCGCCGATCCCGAGGGCGAGCGTCGTGACGGCGGTGATCGTGAACGCCGGGGCGTTGCGCAGCCGTCGCAGCGCGTAGCGGACGTCGCCGGCGACGGTGTCGATCGCGTGCTCCCAGCCCGATTCGCGCACGCGCTCGCGCACGACGGTGGCGTTGCCGATCTCGAGCTGTGCCGCGCGCCGCGCGTCGTCCACCGACAGGCCGCGCGCGACGTGGGCAGCGGTGGCGCGCGCGACGTAGTCGCGGATCTCGTCGTCGGTATCGGTGTCGGCCTGGGCGCGGTGAACGAGCGCGCGCACGCCGCGCGTGAGCTGGCGCCAGATCGACATGGGCCTATCCCTCGGCGTTGAGCAGTCGCGCGACCGCGCCGGCGCGCCGCTTCCAATCCGCGGTCTCGATCGCGAGCTGTTTGCGGCCGGCGCGCGTGAGCGCGTAGAACTTGGCGCGGCGGGAGTTCTCCGTCTCGCGCCATTCGGCGTCGAGCCAGCCGGCCCGCTCGAGGCGCTGCAGCGCGACGAGGAGCGAGCCGGGATTCACCTTGAAGACGTCACGCGAGATCTGCTCGATCCGCCGCGCGATCCCGAAGCCGTGCAGCGGCTCCAGGCTCAGCGTCTTGAGGATGAGCATGTCCAGGGTGCCCTGGATGACGTCCGTGTTCGGCTGGTCCGCTGTACTCATGGACCAGACGATACGCCGCTCTCCTCATGATTGTCAAGAGATGACGGTCATCAGATGGCCGTCAGGGGCAGGGGACTACAGCGGTCCCCAGTTCGTGAACCGCGGCGGCGTGACGAACGGCGGCCCGGCCTCGATCACGATGTCGGTGTGCGGCGCGAGCCGGATCGCGCGCGGGTCGCCCGCGTACGGCTTCCCGTCGACCCACACCCGGAGCATCTGCCCGCGCGCCGCGACCGCCGTCGCCGCCCGGGTCACGCTCAACGGCTGCCCCCACACCGTGAAGAAGTCGGCCAGCGTGAACGAGCGATCCTGCGGCGCCTCGATGTGGATGATCCCGTCCGGCGTGTGCGTGTGCAGCCAGTAGAGACACCCCGCCTGCGGCACCTGCCCGACGTTCGGCGGAATCGGCACCTGCTTGCCGTGATCGAAGATCACGAGATGCTGGTGGATGTGGATCCGGCTCCCCTCCTGCTGGTCGCACGAGATGCCGCTGATCGTCTGCCCGTGGGCGGCCTGCGCCGAGGCGCGCGTCGCGAGGAGTGACATCGCGCACGCGAGCGCGGCGCAGGAACGCAGTGCCTTCACTTCGTGCTCCGGGAAAAGTCGACGAATCTTACCCGCCGGACACGGCGACGGTCCAGCCTTCGCGACAGGCGCCGTCGCCACGATTCGCCGTCACGAGGCCTTCAACACCACCTTCTCGCAGCAGTCTTCCTTGTTGTTGAACATCGCGTAGCCGCGCGCGGCCTGATCGAGCGGCAGCCGGTGCGTGATCACGAACGTCGGGTCGATCTCGCCCTTCTGGATCCGCTCGAGCAGCGGCCGCATGTACTTGTGCACGTGGCACTGTCCGCTCTTGATCGTGAGCGCGCGATTCATCACGGCGTTCATCGGGAACTTGTCGATCAGCCCCGCGTACACGCCGACCACCGACACGGTGCCTCCGTTCCGGCAGGACAGAATCGCCTCGCGCAGCGCGATCGGACGGTCGGTCTGCATGCGCGTCATCTGCTTCATGCGATCGTGCATGTACAGCACGCCGTGCGAGTGTCCTTCCATGCCCACGCAGTCGATGCACGCGTCGGGGCCGCGGCCGGCCGTGAGATCCTTCAGCACGTCCTCGACGCTGTCCACTTCCTCGTAGTTGATCGTGATCGCGCCGAGCTGCTCGCGCGCCCGCGTCAGCCGATACGCGAACCGGTCGATCGCGATCACGCGCTCCGCACCGAGCAGGTACGCGCTCGCGATCGCGAACTGTCCGACCGGCCCGCACCCCCAGACCGCCACGGTGTCGCCCGCTCTGATGTTCGCGTTCTCGGCGCCCATGTAGCCCGTGGGCAGGATGTCCGTGAGAAAGAGCACCTGCTCGTCGCTCAGATCGTCCGGCACCTTGAGCGGCCCGAAGTCCGCGAACGGCACGCGCGCATATTCCGCCTGCCCGCCGGCGAACCCGCCGAGCAGGTGCGTGTAGCCGAAGATCCCCGCCGGCGAGTGCCCCATCAGCTTCTCGGCGACGTATGCGTTGGGATTGGAATTCTCACAGAGCGACGTCAGGCCAGCCTCGCACATCGAGCAGTGGCCGCACGCGATCGGGAACGGCACCACCACGCGGTCGCCGACCTTCACGTTCCGCACGTCGCGGCCGACTTCGACCACCTCGCCCATGAATTCGTGCCCGAGGATGTCGCCGGGCTCGAGCCCCGGCACGAACGCGTTGTAGAGATGCAGATCCGAGCCGCAGATCGCCGTCGACGTGACGCGGACGATGCAGTCGTTCTGGCTCAGGATCCTGGGGTCCGGCACGTTGGTCACTTCCATGGCGTGCTTGCCCATCCAGCACGTTGCTTTCATCGCTGTTCTCCCGGCTTAGGACGGCTGACCCGGATGCGGGCCGCGATTCACGGTGGCGTCGGAGACGACGATCTCGCCGATCTCCATCACCTGCTTGAAGTGCCGCAGGTCGTCTTCGATCTGCTGCCCCGGCTCCTCGCGGAACATCATCGCCAGCTTGGAGCCGAGCTTGCCGAGCGGCGGATCGTACTCGAGATCCACGCGCACCTCGGTGCCGCGTCCGCCGGGCGCCGGACGGAAGCGCACCGTGCCGCGGTTGTAGACGTCGGCATCGTCGGTCGAGCGCCAGGCGATCAGCTCGTTCGGCCGATCCTCCGTCATCACCGCGTCCCACTCGACCGATTTGCCCGCGGGCGCCTTCGCCTTCCAGTGCGAGCGATTGCCGCCCGTCACCCTCACGGACTCGAGGTGGCGCATGAAGCGCGGGAAGTTTTCGAAGTTGCGCCAGAACGCGTACACGTCCCCGGCCGGCCTTCCCACGGTGATCGCCTTCTTCGTGTGGATGATCCCCTCGTCGGCGATCTCGTGCGCACGCGTGTCCGGCTGCTTCGACAGCGTGCGTGCACACGTGATGTCGAGCGCCGTCACCGCGAGCACGTTGGCCGTGGCGAACAGCGTGCGGTTGCGGTCGTTGTCCGGATTCGCCAGCGCCACGCCGAGGCAGGCGAGGTCGAGCGCGTCGCCCGCGACGCGCGCCCACACCGACTTCGTCGGCTGCTGGTTGGTGAGGATCGCGACGCCGCTCGCGATCTCGCGCACTCCGAAGACGCGCATCAGCCGGCGATTGTCGTCGTTGTCCGACACGCCGATGAGTTTCGCCATGCTGCCGGGGATCAGCGCCTCGGCGAGGCCGAGCCCGATGCTGAACAGCCCGAGAAAGTTCGCCAGACTCTCGCCGCCCATCCCGCGGTCCTCGTCGGCAAGGCGCTGGTAGGGTCGGATGCTCTCCGCGCGCGGACGCACGCGCGGGGTGATCGCTGAACCGCCGCCCGCGCGGTCCGTCTCGAACGAGCTTTCCATGCTGCGCCGCTCCTCTGCGTGAGAGCGCCGCAGGGGAGCAGGACGTGTGCCTACATCGGCCGCAGCTCCAGCGTCACTACCTCGAACGGCGCGAGCGCGAACTCGTGCGCCGCGCCGGCCTCGAGCGCGACCGGCGCGCGCCCGCGGTCCTCGAGCCACGGACTCCGCGCGGCGTATCGCGCCGCGGCGTTGCTCGGCAGCTCCAACACGGGCGCGACGTCCACCGCGATCGACTGCGGCTTGTCGCTCGGATTGCGCAGCGAGAGCACGGCGCCGCCGGGCGACCAGGCGGCGTGACCGTACGCCTCGAGCTGCCGCGGATCGCCCCCGAGCCAGTGCGAGTCGACGAGCGCCGAGGCGTTTCGCCGCGACCAGCGCGCCGCCTCGGCGATGTCGTCCCAGTTCGCGCCGGTCAGCAGCGACGGCGTGATGTACATCTCCTGCAGCTGCGTCCCGGTGCCGAAGTACGAGCGCACTTCGCTCCGGAAATCGCCGGCGGGGTCGACGTTGAGCTTGTTCGCGTGCCGCGCGTAGATCATCCCGTGCAGCATGAGCGCATTGAGCGGGAAGAGCGGCCCCTTGCTCACGATGCCGCGATACGTGTCGCCGTCGCGGTACGTGATCCAGCGCTGCCGGTCCGTGCCGACGCCGGCGAAGTCGTGGTCCTCGCCGCCGCGCCAGATCGAGTCGGCGTAGCGGAGCCAGAACGGTGACGGGAACGTGCCCGTCGTGAGGTTCACGAACAGATCCGGCTTGGTGCTCCGCAGGTCGTCGATCAGCGCGATCGCCGCGTCGAAGTCGCTGTCGAACGCGCTCCCGGGAAACGCGCTCGACACGTTGCCCGTTCCGTCGATCTTGAACTGATTCACGCCGTATTCGTGAATCATCTTCAGACAAGTGTCATGAAACCGGGCGTAGTACTTCGGGCCCGACAGCGCGAAGCCGCCCTTGTTCGTCTCGAAGCCCTGCGCGCGTCCATACTCGAGGCGGTCCTGCTTGGGCTTGCCGTAGCCGCCCCAGGGCGAGAGCCACACGCCCGGCGCCGCGCCGTAGCGATTCGCCGCCTGGCGCACGCGCGTGAATCCGTCGGGAAATCCGGCGTGGAATCCCCAGAGCGTCGCGGGGTCGTCCCAGCCGTCGTCGAACAGGAACGACGACAGCACCACGGTGCGCCGGCGCACGAGCTCCGTGCCGAACGCCTCGATCACGGCGAGCGCGTCGGGCTCGCTGTACTTGGAGAAGTACCCGATGTCGTACCACGAGTTGTAGTGCAGGAACGTGCGGTACGGATGCGCGCGCTCGCGCTCGACGTACGCGAGAAAGTCGCGCCGCAGCTGCCCGGGACGCGTGGTCCCGATCACGGACGAAACGGCGATCGGCGCGCCGGGGCGCAGCGGAAGCTCGCGCGTGAGCACGGCGCGCCCGCGGTCGCCCTCCACCGTGCTCACCGACAGCGGGTGCTCGAAGCCCGCGTACCAGGTGCCGGCCACGATCGGGCTGCCTTTCACGGTGCCGTGCACCGCCGCGCCGGGCGCGCGCACGTCGACGAGCGCGATCTCGCGAATCGGGAGCGCGGCATCGAGCGCCTCGAGCCGGAGCTCCTGTCGCACGTACGAGCCGCCATCCCGCGCGATCGCGCGCCAGGTCGCGCGCAGGCGCCCGTCCGGATCCTCGAGCACCACCGACACCGCGCGACCGCCGTACTGCTCCGCGAGGCGCGACGCGCTGGGCGTGGGCGCGAGCGGTTCGGGTGCGGGGCCGCGCACCACGCGCATCGCGTCCGACGACAGCACGGCGCCGCCGGCGAGCGTCAACGTGAACGCGGCCGGTGCCAGATGCAGATCGCGCTGCTCGCGCGCGTCTCGCACTCCGAGCGCGCGCAAGCCGCTCGGCGTGACGCGCCACGACACATCGATCGCGTCGGTGCCGATCGTGACGGTGTCGCCGCGCGCGGCGAAGTGCGCCGTCGGCCCGGGCGCCGGCGACGGGTGAGGGGTCGTTCTTCCCATGCATGCGTCGAGCAAGCCGAGGCTCGCGCTCAGCGCGGCTGCGCGCTCGAGAAAGTCGCGGCGAGAGAGTCGCGGTCCGGAGGGCGGTGTGCGGGGCGGGGGCGTGTGCTCGGGCATGGCTGGGTGCGCAGATGAGTCAGGTCCGAGGAAAGAGAACCGACTCTCCGGGTAACCGGCAACCGTCCGGGAATCCCCGGGAAGGCCGGGGCTTTCTTCCCCTTGCCGCCGGACTTTCCCCGACCATGATATAGGCACAACCGAAACTCCCCCCGGAGGCTGCATGTCGACCGACGTCCGTACGTCCTCGCACGGTCCTCTCACTCCTGCGAACGCGTACCTCAACAACGAGGACGCGCTTCGCAAGGCATTCGATGCCGAGTACGGCTCGTCCATCGAAAGCGCGCGCGCGCAGCTCGGCGACGCGCAAGTCCTGGCGCCGCGCGTGGTCGAAACGGCGTTCATCAACGTGTGGCAGCAGCGCGCCACGATCGCCACGCACGAGCAGTTCAAGAAGGTGCTGCAGGACGAAGTGCATCACGGCGCCGCCCGCGCGCTGAGCCGGCGCATCGCCGCGCACCGCTTCAATAACAGCGGGCGCGATGAGAAGAGCATGACCGGTACGCATCAGGCGACGGGCGAGGCGAGTCCCGAGCAGTCGTGGTCGCAGATCACGCGGACGATTCGCGGCGAGGGCGATACCGCCGCCGCGCACAAGCAGGTCGCCAGCGCCTCGCGGCACGAGGCCGCGGCGCACATGAAGGACGTCGCCAAGGGACGCAACTGGACCGTGCCGATCCTCATCGGCGTCGTCGCGCTCGCGGCATCCATCGGCGGTGTGATGTACATCGACCGGCTCGGCGAAGACGACGCGATGTTCGCCGCCGTGAACAATCCGAGCATCCAGCCCGTGCAGACGAGCCCGGGCCAGCTCGGGAATACCAAGCTCGGCGACGGCACCGCGACCCGAATCGGGCCCGCGACCAAGCTGATGATCGCCGATCACTTCGGCACGCAGCTCCGCGCGCTCAAGCTCGATGGCACCGCGCTGTTCGACGTGGCGAAGGACGAGAAGCTGCCGTTCCGCGTGATCGCCTACCGGACGCACGTGATCGCGACCGGGACGAGCTTCGCCGTCTCGACGTTCGGGCCGGAGAGCACCGTCGCCGTGATGGTGAAGGAGGGCACCGTCCAGGTGAAGGACGGCAAGGCGAGCCAATCGGTGAGCGCCAACCAGACGGTCATCGCCGATCCGAAGGGCATCCGGGCGGCGACGCCCGACGAGCAGCAGTCCTATTTCAGCTGGCTGGACGGCCGCGTCGGCGCCAAGGGGCGGCTCCGCGACGTCGTCGACGCGCTGAACCGATGGTTTGGTGCCGATGCAAAGATTCCGGATATGAAACTGATCGACCGTCCGGCATCTTTCGAGGCGTCCCTGGATTCGATGAAGGCGGCGGTGACGCAGATCGAGCAGAGCGCGCAGGTGCACTACGTCAACGCCGGCCAGGAAAACGTGTTCGAGGACGCGGCGGGCGCCAAGGCGGCACCCGCGCCGAAGAAAAAGAAGTAGTATTCCACAACTAGTATTGGAGAGTTCATGCGCCGTCTCGTTCCCACCCTGCTCCTGTCCCTCGCGGCCGCCCTTCCGGCGGCGGCCCAGCAGTCCCACCCCGATTTCAGCGGGGACTGGACGCTGGACGCGAGCCACAGCGAGCTTCCCCCGATGGCGGCGCCGAAGTCGCTCACGATGCACGTGGCCCAGACCGACAGGTCGATCACCGTGCAGCGCGCCATGGAGTCGGATCAGACGGGCCCGATGAACCAGACGATGTCGTTCGCGCTCGACACCAGCACGTCGAAGAACACGATGAGCGCGCAGGGCATGACGCTGGAGATGAACTCCAAGACCGCGTGGACCGGCGACACCCTCGTCGTGAACACCACGACGGATGCCGGCGGCCAGACGCTCACGCAGATCGATCACTGGTCGTTGAGCGCCGACAAGAAGACGCTCTTCGTCGCCACCGACGTGAACGTCGCCGGCCAGTCGGCGTCGTACAAGATCGCGTTCGCGAAGAAGTAGTCGCGCGCCGAATGAGGTAAAGAGGGCTCGTACTGGCCATCGCGCCGGTACGAGCTTTCTTTATCTGCATGATCGCGCTCATCCTCCTCGCCCAGCTCCAGGCCGCGCCCGCCACGGTGCGCCTCTCGCTCCCGCGCCCGCCTGGCGCGCACATCGTCGACGTCTCGCCGCCCGAAGCCCGCGGCAACGAGCCCGGCATCGCGATCGATCGCCAGAATCCGGCGCACATCGTCGGCGTGTACCAGGGGCCGGCGCACGCGGTGTACTCGACGGACTCCGGCCGCACGTTCACGTCCGCCCAGGGCACCGCGCCCAGCGACTGGCGCTCCGCGGGTGACGTCAGCGTCGCGTTCGACACGAAGGGGAACGCGTACCTCTCGTATCTCGTGTTCGACAAGCTCGGCACGCAGTCGTACTGGCGCCACGGCGCGGGGCGCAATGGCATCTATGTCCGCCGCTCGCCCGACGGCGGCAAGACCTGGGAAAAGGACGCCGTCCCCGTGCGCGTCTGGTACAAGGACGACGAGCCGGGCATGCAGTACGAGGACATGCCGCGCATCTTCGCCGACGACAATCCGAGCAGTCCGCACGCGGGCTCGCTCTACGTCGGCTGGATCGAGTGGCAGATCGACAAGTCGATCATGCTCTTCTCCCGCTCGACCGATCAGGGCAAGACCTGGTCGGCACCGATCCGCATCAGCACGCAGGCGGGCTTTCCGCGCGACGACAACGGCGACGTGGTCGGATTCCACGGCACCGTCGCCGCCGACGGAACGATCTACGCCGTGTGGAACTGGGGGCTCAACATCGTGATGGCCACCTCCCGCGACGGCGGCAGGACGTTCACGCCGTCGCGCGTCGTGCAGCAGGTCGGGCCGCCGTACTTCGGCGGCACGGGCGCCGTGCCGGGCCTCGGCCGCGTGTTCGGCTTTCCCCAGGTCGGCGTGTATGGCAGCAATGTGTATCTCACGTGGAGCGACTTCCGGAACGGCGACATCGACGTCTTCCTCGCCGCCTCGCGTGACAAGGGGCGCACGTGGTCCGCGCCCGTGCGCGTGACCACCGACTCGATCCACAGCGGCCGCGATCAGTTCTTCCAGTTTCTCGCCGTGGATCCGACGAACGGCGACGTGTACGTGCAGTTCTACGACCGCCGCGACGATCCGGCCGACCGCCTCACGGCGTTCACGCTCGCGCGCTCGATCAACGGCGGCCGCACGTTCACGAACTACGCCTGGTCGGAGGCGCCGTTCGAGGGGCGCAACGCGTTCCTCGGCGACTACACCTGGCTCACCGCGTACGACGGCCGCGTGTACGGGATCTGGGCGGAGACGCGCCCGGTCGAGGAAGCTTCGGTGCCCGGCCGGCCCGCGTTCACGAGACCGGGCACCGTCGTGCGAATCGGGACGGCGGACTTCCGGGGGCGGTAGACGGCCGCCGCGACCCCGGCGAATGCCGACGGCCTACTCGGTCTTCGCCTTCGCCACCGCCTCGCGCACGGCGCTGTACAGCGACTCGGCGTGGAACGGCTTCTTGATGAACGGCACGTCCGCGCGCGCGATCACGCTGCGCTCGAGCTCACTCACGTCGCCCGACACGATTGCCACGGGGATGCGCGGGTACTGATCCCGGATCTGATACGAGAGATCGATGCCCGTCATCCCGGGCATCGTCACGTCGGTCAGCACGAAGTCGATTCCGCCGTGGCCTGACGCGAGCCGCTTCAACGCGTCGGCGCCGCTCGACGCCTGCTCGACGCGAAAGCCACCCGCCTCGAGCATGCGGGCGATCGTCTGCCGAGTGGAGGACTCGTCGTCCACGACGAGAACAGTCATGCCATCCATGCCTGCACTCCGGGTAGGAGGTGATGCCGGGGTAGAATGATGCGCACCCGGCGCTGGCGCGCGCAACGAGCACAGGTATAATCCCGCGACATGCAAAACCGGCTCCTGGCCGCCCTCGCGCTGATCGCGCTCTGCGCGATCTCCGTCTACCGCACGGTCCGGCCGCCCGCCCCGGTCCCCGCGACGGCTCCCGACACGGTGTTCTCCGCCGAGCGCGCGATGCGCCACGTCGAGGCGATCGCGGTGCGGCCGCACCCGATGGGCACCGCCGAGCACGACCGCGTTCGCGATTACATCGTGGGCCGACTCACCGCGCTCGGCCTCGCGCCGCAGATCCAGACGACCACCGCGATCGGCACGCGCTACCAGGAAGCCGGCCGCGTACAGAATATCCTCGCCTGGTTGCCCGGCGCCGACGCGCAGCGCCACGCGGTGCTGCTCGTCGTGCACTACGACGGCGTGCCCGCGGGTCCGGCCGCCGCGGACGATGGCGCCGGCGTGGCCGCACTGCTCGAGACGCTCCGCGCCCTGCGCGCGAGGAAGCAGCCGCTGGCGCACGATGTGATCGCGCTCTTCACCGACGGCGAGGAAGCCGGACTGCTCGGCGCATCGGCCTTCGTGCGCGAGCACCCGTGGGCGCGCGACGTCGACGTGGTGCTCAATTTCGAGGCGCGGGGCACGACCGGCCGCTCCTACATGTTCGAGACCGGCCCGGGCAATCTCGACGCGGTTCGGATGCTGCGCGCCGCCGGAGATGTCACGGCCGGGTCGATCTTCACCACGGTGTATCGCGCGCTGCCGAACGACACGGACCTGTCCGAGCTGAGCGTGCTCGGCACGCCGGCGCTCAATTTCGCGTTCGCGGATGGCGTCGAGCGGTATCACACCACGCACGACGACGTGCAATTCCTGAATCCCGGCAGCGTGCAGCATCACGGCCAGCAGATGCTCGCGCTGGCCAAGCGCTTCGCCGACGATTCGCTGCCGCGCCCGAAGACGGGCGACGCGGTGTTCTTCGACATGCCGCTCATCGGACTCATCGTGTATCCGGTGAGCTGGGCACTCCCGCTCGCGATCCTCGCGCTCGTCCTGTTCGTGTTCGCCGCCGCGCGCGTGCGGCGGGACGATGCGCGCTGGCTGCGCGGAGCCGGCATCGGATTCGGCGTGTCGCTCGTCGCCGTGCTCGCCGCCGGCGTCGTCGCGGCGCTGATCGGCACGCTGCTGGGCATCGTCCACGCGCACCTGCCGTGGGGCGGCTGGCCGGCGTGGAGCGGTCTGTACGCGGCGGCCATCGCGCTGGTCGCGATCGCGCTCGTCCTGTTCGCGCGCGCGGCGGTGGCGCGGTGGTCCGCGCCGCGCGCTTTCCAGCTCGGCGCAGCGGCGCTCTGGACCGCCATCGCGGCGGTGCTCAGCGTACTCGCTCCGGCCACCACGTACCTGTTCATCTGGCCGGTGCTGTTCGCGCTCGTCGCGATCGCGATGGATCGTGCGTGGCTCGAGTGGCTCACCGCGATCGCCGCGATTCTCATCGGGGCCGGCTTCAGCTTCGCCGTCGGCGCGATCATGCTCGGGTTGACGGGGGCTGGCGCGTTCGCGTTCGGTCTGCTCGTCGCGCTCATCGCCGTGCTGGTGCTGCCGCTGCTGCTCGTCGTGTTCGGGGATGCGCGCTTCCTCGGCGCTCCGTACGTCGTCGCGGCCGGCGCGCTGTTGATCGTCGTGGGGCTGTTCACCGTGCGCTGGAGCGATGCGCATCCGGTGCCCACCGCGCTGGTGTACCTCGAGCATACGGACAGCACGCAGGCGGGCTGGCTCTCGCACCTCGACAACTCGGCGTGGTCGCGCCGCGCGACGGGCGCCAGTGTTCCCGCGCCGGCATGGGCGACGATCCTGCATCGTCGCGGTGTGGCGATGCCCGCGCGCCGAGTCGCCTACGCGCCGCTCGATGCGCCGACGGCGGCGTTCATCCGCGACACCGTGATCGACGGCGCGCGCCGCATCGTCGTGCGCGTTCACGCACCGCGCGGCACCACGGCGCTCCTCATGGACGCGGCCGGCGCGCATGTCGTGCGCACCGCGATCGACGATCGCGTGGCGGACACGACTCGCCTTCGCCGGCCGTCGCGCGAATGGTCCATGAACTACTGGGCCGTGCCTGACAGCGGGGCAGTGTTGTCGCTCGCCGTGCCGCCAGGCGCGTCGCTCGATCTCGATCTTGCCGCCGAGCGTCCCGGGCTACCGGCGCTCCCGGGGGTGTCCATTCCGGCGCGGCCGAGCAGTGTGGTGCCGATTCAGTCAGGCGACGCGACCATCGTTTACGCGCGCTTCCATTTCCCGTGATCGCGCGATCTGTTTGCGTCCTGCACGGGCGGCGCCACCGCAAACTGACCAATTCCTGACACGCCGCGCGTGGCGCGCCGCGAAAGAATGGCGATCTTCCGGGCATGTTTCTGACTCCGCTGCTCCCGCTGCTGACGCTGCTCGGCGGTCCCGTGACGGGCCCGAAGTCGACCCCCGCCAACACGTACGTGGGTCGTGAGAACCAACTGCACGTGCGCATTCCGCGTCTCGCCGCCGAAGCCGTGGTCGACGGCGCGCTCGACGACTCCGTGTGGAGCGAGGCCGCCGTGCTCACCGGCTTCTCGGAGTTCTCGCCGCAGGACGGGATCGCCGCGTCCGATTCGACGCGGGTGTACCTGTGGTACTCGCCCACCGCGCTCTACGTCGGGATCCATGCGTACGAGGCGCACGGCACCGTGCACGCCACGCTCGCCGACCGCGACAAGATCGGCGCCGACGACAATGTGCAAGTGCTGCTCGGAACGTTCCACGACCAGCGGCAGGCCTACGTGTTCGCCGTCAATCCGCTCGGCGTGCAGATGGACGGCACGATCGTCGAGCAGGGGCAGAATCTCACCGGCGGCTGGACCCCGACGCTCTCCGGCCGCGCGGCGCCCGACCTGAGCCAGGACTTCGTGTTCGCGTCCAAGGGGCGGCTCACGCCCGACGGCTACGAGGTCGAGCTCCGGATCCCGTTTAAGAGTCTCAAATACCAGTCTGCTGATGTGCAGAGCTGGGACGTGAACGTCGTCCGCGAGGTGCAGCACTCCGGCTACGAGGATTCATGGGCGCCGGCGAAGCGCGCCAACGCGTCGTTCCTCGGGCAGTCCGGGACACTCGACGGCCTTGGCGGGTTCGATCGCGGGCTCGTGCTCGATCTCAATCCCGTGGTCACGCAGAAGGCGACCGGCGCCCCCGGAACCGGCGGCTGGTCGTACGACCGCGCGCGCCCGCAGCTCGGCGGCAACGTGCGATGGGGGATCACGAACAACCTGACGCTCAACGGCACCGCGCATCCCGACTTCGCCGAAGTGGAGTCCGACGCCGGTCAGTTCGTGATCGATCCGCGCCAGGCACTGTACTTCCCGGAGAAGCGGCCGTTCTTCCTCGACGGGCTGGAGCAGTTCAGCGTGCCGCACAACCTGATCTACACGCGCCGCATCGTGAAGCCGGACGCCGCGCTCAAGCTCACGGGGAAGATCGCCGGCACGAGCGTCGGGGTCCTGTCGGCGGCCGACGATCCGAGCCTCTCGCCGTCGGGGCACGATCGCGCCGTGTACGACATCGTGCGCGCGCAGCGCGACATCGGCGGCCAGTCGCGGATCGGCATGGCGTACACCGACCGCGTGCTCGGCGCGGATTACAACCGCGTGGCCGACGTCGACGGCCGGATCGTGTTCGGGCAGATCTACAGCGGATCGTTCCAGGCCGCGGAGAGCTTCGATCGCACGAGCGGCACGAATCGCAACGCGCCGCTGTGGGAAGGGATCCTCGCGCGCAACGGCAAGCGGCTGGGTCTGCGCTACACGTTCACCGGCATCAGCGACAACTTCCGCGCGGCGAGTGGGTTCATCTCTCGCGCCGGGATCGTGCACGCGTCCGCGGATCAGCGAGGCACGTGGTTCGCCGAGCGCGGTGCGACGCTCGAGACGCTGACCGGCGACATCCTGTACGACGACACCTGGCAATACTCGCATTTCGTGCGTCGCGGCGACGCGCAGGACAAGAAGTTCCACCTGAGCACGAGCGCGGGTCTGCGCGGCGGCTGGAATCTCGGCGCCGGCGTGTACTGGGAGACGTTCGGGTACGATCGCGGCTTGTACGGCGGCTACCGGATCCTCTCGCCGGCCGGCGACACGCTGCCGTTCGTGGGCGTGGGGCGGATTCCGAATCGCGACTACGTGGCGTCGCTCACCACGCCACAGTGGTCCACGTTCAGCGCGAGCCTGCTGTACGTCGGCGGTCAGGACGAGAATTTCTTCGAGTGGGCGCAGGCGAACATCGACTACGTGTCGCTGGCGATCAGCACGCGGCCCACGGAGCGCGTGCGTCTCGAGGGCGACATGCAGTATCAGGACTACTGGCGCCGCACGGACCACAGCCTCGCCGGGCGCAACATGATCCCGCGCGTGAAGCTCGAGTACCAGCTCACGCGTTCGATCTTCATGCGTGTCGTCGGCGAGTACGACCTGAGCGAGCACGACGACCTGCGCGACGAGACGCGCACGTTCTATCCGCTCATCATCAACGGCCGGCTCGCCACCGCGACGCGAAGCCGCTCGGTGCACGGCGATTACCTGTTCTCTTATCAGCCGAACCCGGGGACCGTGTTGTTCTTCGGCTACGGCAGCGAAGCGGATGCGCCGCCGGACCCGTCCCAGCGCTTCACGTGGCAGCCCCTCCGCCGGGCGTCGGATTACTTCTTCGTCAAGTACAGCTATCTGTGGCGGATGTAGCGGGCCGCGCCACGAATAAGAGAGGGGAACGGCAATTCAACGAAGCTGAACGAATGAGACGAAATTGAAGTGTCGATTGCGGCGGCGCGCGCGGGACGGCCGATCCCCGGCCTCATCGATTTCGCTCGATTCGCTCGACTCCGCTCGATTGTAGTTCCCCTCTGTTCGCAACCGTGATTTGCAGCGGAGCCGCGAGCGGCGCAGGTTTGCCGCATGCCCACCACCAAACGCGCCAGGAAAAAGCGCGCCGCCGCACCGGCTGCATCGCGCGGACTCGACGCGCGGCGGCTCGCGAATGCGGCGCCGCCGGTCTCGGTCGAGACCCTCGCCCGCACGATCGCCGACGATGGAGGTTCCGTCCTCGCCGTCTATCGCGATCCGCTCGGCGGCCATTGGCAGATGCTCGCCGCGCTGCCGATCGACCGCGTCGAGCCCACGCCATTCCAGCGCGATCTCTCCGACGCGCACGTGGGACGCGTCGCGAATGCGATCGACAAGCTGGATCGCTATCTCGATCCCGTGATCGCCGTGCCGGCCGGGGACGGCCTGTACTGGTCCCCGAATGGCTATCACCGACTCGGCGCCATGCGCGAGCTCGGCGCCAAGTCCATCGTCGCGATCGTGATCCCCGAGCCGGAGGTCGCGCATCACATCCTGCTCCTGAACACGGAGAAGGCGCACAACCTTCGCGAGCGCGCGCTCGAGGTCGTGCGCCTCGCCGAGGCGCTCGCCGTGATGGACGATCGGCCGGAGCGCGAGTTCGCCACCGAGTTCGAGGAGGCGGCACTGGTGACGCTCGGGCTCTGCTATCAGCAGAACGGCCGGTTCTCAGGCGGCGCGTATCATCCGGTGCTCAAGCGCTGCGACAAGTTCCTGAGTCGTGCGCTCCCGGACGCGCTGATGGAGCGCCGGCTGCGCGCGGACAAGCTGATCGAGCTGAATGAGCTCGTGAACCAGGCGGTGGCGGGGATGAAGAGCAGGGGAATGGAGAGCCCTTACCTCAAGGCGTTCGTCGTCGCGCGCATCAATCCGCTCCGCTTCCAGCGCAAGCCGACGGCGGATTTCGATGAGACGATCGACAAGATGCTGAACGCCGCGCGCCGGTTCGACGCGAGCAAGATCCGGGCGGATCAGGTCGCGCGAACCGGCGGACCGCCGAGCGAAGACTGACGTCGGCGGGACGCGCACCGCGTGCACGCCGCCGCCGATCAGGTCTCGACTAGAGTGGCGGCTTGGGCGCGGGGCGTTCGGGCGCCGGCGCGGGGGACAGCGTGCCGTCGTTGGCGACCCGCAGCGTGACCGCCGACTTCGCCGGCACCGGCTCCATCTCGTCGCATTCGATCCGGATGCGGTCAGGCGCGATCCGCGTCACCGTCACGCGGGCGCCTTCGTGCATGCCCTTGATCCCGTACTGCTTGATCTTGGCCGTATCGACGAGCGACATGGTCGCGCTGCCGCCGAGCGCGATCTCGTCCTCGCGCGGCAGCGGGTGCGCGCCGAGCCTCGCACTCACTTCCTTCACCGACACGATCGGGTCCTGCGCGCGCGCCGGGCGCACGGCCAGCATGCCAAGAAACGCGGCGCCGAGCAGAATCACTTTGCGAGTCATGTGGTCTCCTGAACGAACTCGCATTGATGCTCGCGTGGCTGGGGTGCGGCGTCAGTAGGGAGAAGGCGGAGAGGGCTAAGGGAATGTCCTACTCCGCGAGCCGAGCACCGCGCGCGTTAGAGACTCGTGCCCTCAGCTCCCGCCGTCACCGCCGCATTCGAGTCGGCCACGAAGCGCTCCCGCTCCTCCGCCGTCGGCACCCGGCACGCCTCCAGCCGCTTGAACCACCGGTATCGATTGCGCGCGAACGTGTCGTACGCCCAGTCGCGCAACGCGCGCGGCACGAGGCGGAGCAGCGTCGTCGCGCGCCACGCGCCTCCGAGATACCGCGCGACGCGCAGCGCGCCGTCCGAGCGCACCGACACGCGCTCGCCGCCGCCGGGCGCTCGCTCCACCAGCACGAGCGAGTCCACGCCGGCCAGCTCCGGATGACGCGCGATCACCGCGGCGGCGAAGTCGCCCTGCAGCGCGGCGAACCGAATGCGGCCGCGCCGGTCGCGCCGCAGCACGAACTGCACGGCGCCGTCGCAGAAGCCGCACAGGCCGTCGTACAGCAGAATGGGTCCGCGCTCGAGGGGGTCGGTCATGGGGGTGCCGCTCGAAATATGCGGACGGGCTAGAAGAGGCTCGTGAATCGAAACCCGCGCAGGTGCCGCTGGATGGTCTTGAAGTCGCGCGCGTTCTCCGACACGAGCGTCACGTCGTTCTCGCGACACGACGCCGCGAGCAGCACGTCGTTGATGAACGAGCGCGGCGCGTCGGCAAGCGAACCCCGCTCGCGCTGCGCCAGCGACGAGAGCACGCGCCCCGCCTGCACGAAACACTCGAACGAGGGACCGAGCACGAGGTCGCGAGCGAGGTAGGGCGCGACGAGCTCCTCGACGGCATCTTCGTGCGCGCGGGTGAGCGCCCCGGCGCGGAGTTCCAGCGCCACCACGGCGCTCAGGCGCATGCGGTGGCCGGAGCGCAGGCGAAATCGCTTGAGCGCCAGCAACCGCTCGCGCGAGCGGAGCGCCGAGATGTAGACGTTGGTGTCGAGCGCGACGAGCTCAGACACGCGCCGCGCTCACGGCTCGGCGACGCGGCGCGGGCGCGAGACCACGTCGTCGAACGGCGTGGCGAGGCCGCCCAACGCGGCGAGGCGATCGAGCGTCGCGAACTCCTCGCCCACGAACACCACATAGTCGAGTGCCTGGTCGACCGTTTCGGTGTCCGTACGCGTGCCCAGGATTCGCTGCGCCTCGGCGAGCTTCGCGGCGTCCATGTCCATGTTCTTGCGCACGCGCTCGTGCGCCGAATGTGTCGGCGGTCTCGGCATGACGCCCTCCCTCGGCATCGGCGACAGTACAGAAGAATAGAGACCATCATATGTATTGTCAACGCCAGACCCCGCCGGCAGCTTCACAGGACGCCCACACCTGCATCCGCCGTGCTCCGACCGTTCCTCTTTCTCGCGCTGCTCGCCACGATCGCCGCTTCGGCATTCCGCCCGCCGCAGACGCGCGGGCGTCCGCTCGTGCTGTTCGTGCACGGCCGCGGGATGCAGGGGCGCGACACGGCGGCGCTGCGTGCGATGTGGCGCGACGCGCTCGACTCCGGCGCCACGGGGTTCACGCACGGCCCGCTCGTCCAGGATCGCGACGTGCGACTGGTCTGGTACGCCGACGTCCTCGACGAAGCGTCCGGTGCGAGCTGCGACTACGCGCCGAGCGATCCGCGCGCCAGGCGCGATGCGGCCGAGGACGACGGGCTCAAGAGTTTCGTCTCCCTCGTCGGGAGCGTGCTCGACGGCTTCAGCGCCGCGGCGTCGGACAGCGACGCGCGATCGACGCTCCGCTCGCTCGCGGCCGATGCCGTTTTCCTGAGCGACGCGCACAAGCGCTGCGCCGCGGAAGCGCGGCTCGCCGACGCGCTCGACCGCGCGCGTGCCGAGGCGCGGCCGGTCGTCGTCGTCGCGCACAGCCTCGGGTCGATCGTGGCGTACGACTATCTCTCGGCGCTCCGCGACAGCGGGCTGGTGCAGACGCTCGTCACGGTGGGCTCGCCGCTCGGGTCGCCCGACCTTCGCCATCTGCTGATCGGCGGCGGCGACGGCGATACGCTCACCGCGCTGCGAGCGGTCGGCACGTGGATCAACGTGCGCAACGACGGCGATCCGCTCGCGACCGACGTGCGGCCCGCGCGCGATGTCGAGGTGCAGACGCCTGCGGACGAGCCCGACCCGCACGAGCTCGTCGGCTACTTGCGGGAGAAGGAAACCGCCGCCGCCGTGCTTGGCGCGTGGTGTGGCGCATTCCGCGCCGACGCGCCCGCTGCCTGCGACCGGATCCCCACGCCGCAATAATCCCGGCGTCGCGTTGGCTGGCGCGACGATTGCCCTTCGCCCGGCCATGAGACGTGCATTGCCGATTTTGCTCTCGGCGGGGATGCTGCTGGCGTTGCCCATCCTCGCCCTCCACGCGCAGAACCGCGTCGGACCCGACTCGGCGACGCGGCTCACGCGCTTCGGCCGCGACATGGCGTACGGGGCCGCCGAAGGCCTCGGGTACGCCGCGCTCGACCAATGGAACAACGATCCGCCGCAGTGGGGATCGGGGTGGACCGGCTATCAGAAGCGCGCCGCGTCCAACATCGGCGAGTTCGTCATTCAGGAAAGCGTCACGGAAGGACTGGCCGCGGTCATGAACCGTCCGCTGGACTACACGCCCTGCGGCTGCACGAACACGCTGGATCGGGTGGGGTGGGCGATCCACGGCGCGTTCACGGACGAGCTGGCGAACGGCCAGCGTCCACTCGCCGTCCCGCGCATCGTCGGCGCGTTCGTCGGCAGCTTCGCGCAGGCCGGCTGGCGGCCCTCGAATGGCAACGATCGCATGCGCGTCGCGCTCGTGAACGGCGCCACGTCGCTGGCGTTCGGCGCCGTGATCAATCTCTATCACGAGTTCTCACACTCGCCGCACGCGCGGCCCGGCGCGCGGCGCCCGCGACGCTAGCTGTAGTTGACGAGGAGGTTGTTCACAGGTCGTAGCAGCACCAAGCTGGGGTTGTCTGGACTCTCAACCGGCAACCGCCAGAGGACCTGTGAACACCCACAAGAATGCACGATTGACGTTTGCGCGGCGAGTGGAGC
>DASZUN010000182.1:0-9345 GCA_035547615.1 Gemmatimonadaceae bacterium
CTGCCATGCTGAGCTCCCGCTTCAAGCCGTACCACGTCGCGCTCTTCCTCGGCAAGTACGCCTGGCTGACCGCGCGACGCCGGCCCGTGCTCGTGCACTTCGAGGTCACGATGCGCTGCAACGCGCGCTGTGGCTTCTGCGACTACTGGAATACCGACGCCTCGGCGCGCGACGCGGAGCTCAAGAGCTACGCCGACGCGGCGCGCTACTTCAATCCCATGCTCGTCACGTTCACCGGCGGCGAGCCGACCCTGCGGCGCGACCTCGAGGATCTCGTCGCCGAGGTCGACCGCGCGATCGCGCTCAAGTACGTCACGCTGATCACGCACGGCGCCATGCTGACGCCGGAGCGCGGGCGCTCGCTCTGGGACGCGGGCATCAACCAGTTCAACATCTCGCTCGACTACCTCGACGAGCGGCACGATCGGGCACGGGGCATTCCCGGTCTGGCGGCGCGCATCCTCGACACCATTCCGGCGCTCCGCGCGCGTGGCATCGACAACATTCGCTTCAACACGGTCATCAAGCACGACAACGTGGATCACGTGATGACCATCGTTCGCCACGCGCAGGCGCTGGGGGTCGGCGTGAACCTGAGCGTCTATACGGACGCGAAGAACGGCAATCGCGAGCAGCTGCTGCGCGACGCCGACCTCGCCGCGGTGGACGATCTGGTGCGCGAGCTGCTCGCGTTCAAGCGGCGGCGTCGCGGCGTGATCACCAACTCCGACTATTACCTCGAGCAGATTCCGCGGTACATTCGGGGCGAGATGCGCGAGCCGTGCCGGTCGGGCATCCGGACCATCCACATCGACCCGACGGGCTACGTGAAGCGGTGCCCCGACTTTCCCACCGATTTCCACTGGCGCGACTTCAAGTCGTACACGCCCATCGACTGCAACGCGTGCTACTACGCGTGCCGCGGCGAGGCGCAGGCGCCGCTCCGCCTGTCGCGCGTGCGGGACGTGATGGCGTGACGAGGTGAAGGCGCCGTGAGCAAGTGCCGGGTCGAGCCGGCGACGATCTTCGCCAACGCCTCGCAGGTCGTGACCTGCGCGGGGCCGGGCCGCGCCCGGCGCGGGTCGGAGATGCGGGACGCCGGCGTGCGCACCGGCGTCGCCGTCGCGGTCCTCGACGGCCGCGTGGCCGACGTCGCGCCGCTCGCCGAGCTGCGTTCACAATTTGCTGATGCGCGCGAGATCGACTGCGGGGGCGGCGTGCTCACCCCGGGGCTCGTGGACTCGCACACGCACGGCATCTTCGGCCGGCCGCGGTTCGAGGAGCAGGAGATGCGCGCCGCCGGGCTGGACTACATGGAGATCGCCCGGCGCGGCGGCGGCATCCATGCGTCCGTCCGCGGCCTGCGCGCGCTCGATGAGGAAACGCTCATTGCGCTCGCGCGGCCGCGGCTCATGCGCCTCGCCGCGTTCGGCACCACGACCGTCGAGGTGAAGTCCGGCTATGGCCTCACCCTGGACGATGAGCTCAAGACGCTGCGCGTGATCGCGCGGCTCGCACGCGAGCTGCCCATCCGCATCGTCCCGACGTTCCTCGGGGCGCACGAGATCCCGCTCGAGCACCGCGAGTCCTCCGCCGCGCGCCGCGCGTACGTCGAGGCGCTGATCCACGAGATGATCCCCGCCGTCGCCGCGCGCGGGCTCGCGCGATTCGCGGACGTGTTCTGCGAGACCGGCGTGTACACGGTCGAGGAGAGCCGCGAGATCCTGACGGCCGCGCGGGCGGCGGGACTCGAGCTCAAGCTGCACGCGGACGAGCTCACGTCCGCCGGCGGCGCGGAGCTCGCGGCATCGCTCAACGCCACGTCGGCGGATCACCTCGCCGCCATCTCCGACGACGGCATCGCCGCGCTCGCCGGAGCGGACACGGTTGCCACCGTGCTCCCGGGCACGATGCTGTTCCTCGGCAAGTCCGGCCACGCGCCGGCGCGGCGGCTCATCGAGGCCGGCGTGCCGCTCGCGCTCGCCACCGATTTCAATCCAGGCACGTCACCGACCCCGAACCTGCCGCTCATCCTCGCGCTCGGGGTCAGTCAGCTCCGATTGAGCGTCGCCGAAGTGGTGATCGGGGCCACGGTCAACGGGGCAGCGGCGCTCGCAATGGCGGACCGCCTCGGGCAGATCGCCCGAGGCTACTCCGCCGATTTGGCGCTCTACGACATCCGCGACGTTCGAGAGCTGCCGTACTGGTACGGGGACAACCGCTGCGTGGCGACGTTCGTGGCAGGCAAACCTTGTGACGAGAGTAACTTAGCGGTATCTTAACCGTCCACTTTCCCCTGGTCCGCGGGCGGCAGTTCGCGCGCCCGCGTGCCGACTCAGGCGCTGATGTCGAACGTTGCGAAGCTGAAGAAGCAGGCCGCCGAACTCGAGCTGAAGAAGCAGTTCGACAAGGCGATTGCCGTCTACGTCAAGCTCCTGGAATCGTTCGATGAGCACGCCGACGAGTTGGACGTCGGCCTGTTCAATCGCGTCGGCGACCTGATGCTTCGCCAGGGCAACGTCGCCGATGCGGTCGACTACTACGAGCAGGCCGTCGATCGGTACGCCGACACCGGCTTCTTCAACAACGCCATCGCGCTCTGCAACAAGATCCTGCGGCACTCGCCGGGACGCGCGAGCGTGTACTACAAGCTCGGCCGCATCAGCGCGCAGAAGGGCTTCAAGAACGACGCGAAGGTCAACTTCCTCGAGTACGCGGACCGGATGCAGAAGTCCGGCCGCATCGACGAGGCGTTTCGTGCGCTGAAGGAATTCGCCGATCTCTGTCCCGACCAGGACGACATTCGCCTCATGCTCGCCGATCAGCTCACGAAGGCGGATCGGAAGGACGAGGCGATCGAGCAGTTGCAGACGCTCTATGAACGCTACGACGCCGAAGGCCGCTCGGCGGAAGCGGCGGCGACGGCGGACCGCATGCGCGCGATCGATCCGAGCGTGGAGCCGCGCGCGGGCAGCGGGACGCAGAAGAGCAGCAGCGGTGACCTGATCTTCCTGGACCTCGACGCGCCGACACCCGCGTCGCGCGCGAGCGTGTCGATGCCCGCGCCGCAGGCGCCGCCTCCGCGGCCCTCCGTCCCCGTGGCGCCGGCGATGCCGACGCCGCCCGAGCCCGCCGCGGCGATCGAGCAGAGCATCGACGAGCCGCTCACGGCGACGCCGGATCGGGGCACGCCGCTCGCCGGCATCACGCGCGTGGACGACGGCGCGGTCAGCTTCGAGAAGACGCCGTCGGAATCCCTCCTCGGGCTCGAGTCGACACGGCTCGCCGACGACGATCTGATCCGCCAGACGCCGTCCAGCTCGCTGCTCGACGTGGAGCCGACGTCGCTGGTCGACGAGCCGGCGACGCCCGTGCACCGTTCGTCGCAGCCGACGCACGCGATGCTCGAGCAGGACGAGGAGGCGCCGAGCGGCGGCGATCTCGAGCTCATTCTGCCGGAGCCGGACGAGCCGAAGCCGGAGCGGCGCGTGTCGATCGAGTTCGACGCCTCCGCGTTGACGACGCCACCCGCGCCGGCCGACCTGCCGCCGCTCTCGGCACCGACGCCGCCGAGTGCTCCGGCCGCGCTCGATGGTTTGCCGTTGATGGACATCGACGTGCCCGTCGCCCCGACCCCGGGCCCGATGCCGCGCGTCTCGCGCCCGCTCGAGGAGCTGTCGTTCGACGAGGACCTGGAGCTCGTCGGCGCCGAGGACGAATCCGACGCGTTCGTGGATCTCAACGCCGAGTCGCTCACCGCCGACGACGAGCCCGTCACGGTGCCCACGCCTTCGATTGCGCGGCGGTCGACGATGGTCGCGGTGCAGTCGGTCGAGATCCTGAAGGCGAGCGTCGAGGGCGAGCCGGAGAACTGGGGCCTGCGGCGCGAGCTGGCCGAGGCGATGCTCGAGGCGGGCGACCGCGACGGCGGTATTAGAGAATTGGAAAGCGCGATGGCCGGCGCGGAGCGCTCGAACGATCTCGAGCTGGCGTCGTCGCTCGCCGAAGAGATCGCGCGGCTCGAGCCGGAGGCGGTCAAGCACCACCAGAAGCGCGTCGAGTACGCGTTCCGCACGAACGATCGCGGACGTCTCATCGAGGCCTATCTCGCACTCGCCGATGCGCTCCTGCGCTCCGATCAGCCGGACAAGGCGCGCACGGTGTATCAGCGGGTGATCGATCTCGCGCCCGACGAGCTCCGTGCCCGGACGGCCCTCGACGCGATCGTGGTGCCGGAGCCCGAGCCCGCACCACCGCCGCCGCCGCGCGTGTCCGGCGCACGCCGCAGCACGATGGCGATGCCGATCCCGCCCGCCGCCGCCGCGCCGGTGTCCAGCGACTTCGTCAACCTCGGCGATTGGCTGCGCGACGACGACGGCCCGAAGGACACGCGCATGGTCGTCGCCGAACAGGAGCCGACCGGCGACGAGGACGCCGACTTCGCGGACATGCTCCGCAAATTCAAGCAGGGCGTCGCCGAGAACGTCGATCCCGAGGACTATCAGAGTCACTACGACCTCGCGATCGCCTACAAGGAGATGGGTCTCCTCGACGAAGCGATCGCCGAGTTCCAGAAGGCGCTCGGCAGTCCGGTCAACCGGCTGCCGACGTACGAGGCGCTCGGCCAATGCTTCCTCGACAAGGGACAGGCCAAGCTCGCGTCGTCCATTCTGTCGCGCGCCTTGACGGAGCCCTCGAGCGAGGAGCTGCTGGTCGGCGTGCTGTACCTGCTCGGCCGCGCCGCCGAGGCACAGGGCAACGCGGACGAGGCGTTGGCGTACTATCAGCGTGTGTTCATTCTCGATATTCAATTCCGAGACATTGCGGAGCGCATGAACGAGCTCGAACGAGCGGCGCGATGAGCGGGATCGCGACGCGAACGCGCGTGCCGGCGACGGCCGCGCTGCACGACATCCAGGCCCCGGTCGCCGCGCGACTCGAGGACGTCGCGACGGAGATCGAGCGGCTCGTGACCGACGATCTCCCGCTGATCCAGGCCGTGAGCAGCCACCTGCTGCTCATGCGCGGGAAGATGTTCCGGCCCACGCTGGCACTCCTCGTGAGCGCCGCGCTCGACCGGCCCGAGCCGCGCGCGATCCGTCTGGGCGCGGTGATCGAGCTGATGCACCTCGCCACGCTCGTGCACGACGATTCCGTGGATCATTCGGTGCTGCGGCGCGGGCTGCCGACCGTCAATTCACTGTTCAGTCACCAGATCTCGGTGATCATGGGTGACTTCCTCTACTCGCGCGCGTTGATCGGCCTGGTCGACATGGGCGATCTCGCGATCATGAAGATCATCACCGACGTGGCGAACGAGCTCACGATCGGCGAGATGCGGCAGCTCGGTGCGGTGGACGAGCTGCGGTTCAGCGAAGAGGAGTACTATCGGCTGATCCGCAACAAGACGGCGTCGCTGATGGCGGCCGCGTGCGAGAGCGGCGCGCTGTGCGGCGCGGCGGAGTTTCGGCAGGCCATGGCGCGCTATGGCGATCGGCTGGGCATGGCGTTCCAGATTGCGGACGACATTCTCGACTACACGGAGAGCGAGGCCGTGACGGGCAAGCCCGGCGGACTCGACCTGCGCGAGCACAAGGTGACCTTGCCGCTCATCGGCGCGCTGCCGAATGTGTCGAAGAGCGGGCGGGAGCGGATCGACGCGTTGTTCGCTGCCGAATCACCGGGGGACGAGCTCATCGCGGACGTCATCGCGATCGTCACCGAGGCGGGCGGGATCGAGTATGCCCGCCGCCGCGGGGCGCAGTTCGCGCATGACGCGGAGCAGGCCTTGGGCGTCTTACCCGAAAGTCCCGTCCGGTCTGCATTGACGGACTCGATCGCGTACGTCATGGATCGGCGGTCCTGAATGGCACCACCACGCGGATCATCCAAGCACCGGCCGGGGTTTCATGCCTTGGTCCTTGCCATCGGCTTCATCGTCGGGGGCGCCATGCAGCAGGCGGCGAGAATTCTGTTTCCCGGCGGCGCCGCGAAACAGTTCCTCACCGCCGGCGTGACTCCGTCTCTTGGGCCCCTCAGCATCGACCTGGTGCTCATAAAATTTTCGATTGGGCCGGTGGCGCTCGATGTATCTTTACTGAGCCTCGTCGGCGTGCTGGTCGCCTACCTCATCGCGCGTTCGCTCTTCTAGGAGATAGACATGGGAATCGGAAATCTCGGCTTCGGCGAGTTGATGATCATCCTGGTCATCGTGCTCGTGCTGTTCGGCGCGCGGCGCGTGCCGGAAATCGGCGCATCGATCGGAAAGGGAATCCGCGAGTTCAAGCGGAACATCAATGACGCGGAGCGCGAGATTCGCGAGCCGATTCGCGACGCGGCCCGCGACGCGGCGAACGTCGACCGTCTCCCGGCCGGCGAGCCCACGATTCGTCGTGAAGAGGCGGAGCCGTCGCGGAGCGAGCCGAAGCGCCTGATCTGACCGGCATCGATTCTCCCAACGCGCGATCATGAAAAAAGCGCGGGCCATCTGGCCCGCGCTTTTCGTTTCGGCAGCGTGTCGGCCGCTTGCCTTCGCTTACGCCGACTGCCGCCGCGTTTCGGCGTTGATCTGCTTCCGGCGGTCGTCGATCTTGGCCGAGTTGCGGAGATCCTGCATGAACATCTGCACGCGCTGCGTGCGAAGCTGCTGGATCCGCGCGGTGCGCTGCGCCTCCTTCTGTGCCGCCCACGTGGCGCTGTCGGCGACGACGCGCTTGTCGGTCCGGATCACGAACACGCCGTCCGCCGACTTGATCGGCTGGCTGACCGCGCCGACCGGAAGGCCGAAGGCGGCCCCCACCGGCTCGGAGAACTGGCCGAGCCCAGGAACGATCGACGTGCGGGCGAAGAGGCCGGTCTGCTGCACCTGCAGACCCTGCTGCTGCGCGGCCGCTTCCATGCTGCTCCCCGCCGCGGCCGATGCGAACTTCTGCGCCTGCGGCATGAGCTTGTCGTCGATGGTCTTGAGGACCGCGACACGAGCCTTCACCGCGTCCTTCACGTTGTCGAACGTCGGCTCGCCGCCCTGCCGGATGGAGTCCAGACGGGCGAGGTAGTAGCCGTTGTCGTCGTCGTACAGATCGCTCGTCTCGCCCGGCTTGGCGCCGCCGAACGCCCATGCGCTCACGCTCGGCACGGGCTGGCCGTTCAGCGTCGCCGGCTCGTCCTCGAAGACCGTGATGTGGTTGACCGGCAACCCGAACTGCTTCGAGGCGCTGTCGAGCTTCGCGCCTTCTTCACTCTGCGCGGCCAGCTTCGAGACCTCGTCGGCTTCCTTGTCGGTGCGCGCCGTGGCCGAGTCGCTCGCCTGAATCCTGATGAGGATATGATGCAGCCCGAGCGTATCGCCGCTCCTGCTGTCGAGGCGGATGATGTGGTAGCCGAACGGGGAGAGCACCGGCTCGGAGAGCTCGCCGACCTTGAGCGCCTCGGCGGCCTTCGAGAACTCCGGCACGTACGCGGACGCCGGCTGCTTGCCGAGGTCACCGCCGTTGGAGCCGGACGCCGTATCCGCGGACTCCGACTTCGCCGCGTCCTCGAACTTGACCTTGCCGTCGGCGATCGAGTCGCGGAGGGCCTGCGCGTGCGCCTTGGCCGCCGCGGAATCCGCCGCCGTGACCACACGGTGGATCACGATCAGCGAAAGCGACGCGCGTCCCGGTCCCTCGAACTCCGTCTTGTGCTGGTCGAAGTAGGCGCGGGCCTCGTCGTCGCTCACGGCCTTGACCGTGTTCGCGTCGGGCGTGCCCGGCAGCCAGGCGACGTAGCTCGCCTGGGCGCTGTCGTGCTGGTCGCGCCAGGCGCGCCACAGCTCGGCGTCCGTCACGTACACGCCGGAGGCGATCTGGTCGAACAGCTTCTCGCGCGGGACTTCGGTGCGGTAGTACTGCTCGAGCGAGACGAGCAGGCCGCTCTCGCGCGCCTGGGCGCTGGCCAGGAGGCGCTGGTACTTGTCTGGATCGAACTTGCCGTCGGTCTGCAGCTCGGGCGCGCTCGTGATCCAGGGGGGCGGGGCATAGCGCGCGAATTCGCGCACCTCGTCGTCGGTCACGACGATGCCGCGCTTCTTGTATTCGTCCTGGAGAAGGATGTCGTTCACCATCTGGTCGAAAACGGTGTTTTCGATCCGACGATTGTCATCCTCGGTCAGCGTCCGCCCCTGCTGTTGCTGTTCGGACTGCATCTCCTGCTGGACGCGATTCATGTACGTCTGGTACAGGATCTCGTGTCCGTTGACGACCGCGACCGCGGTCGTCGGCGTGATGGGGGTACGACCCAGAAGGCCGGACGTTTGGTAGAGGAGGAAGCCGCCGACGAAGAACAGGGCGACGAGCACCCAGATGTACTTCGCCAGGCCCCGCATCTGTTGCAGCACGGGACGTAACTCCGAAGCGCGTGATGAAAGGAGGGAAAACCGACAGGTACAAGCTTGGGAAGCTAGGCCAACAGACGGCCTAAAATCAAGTGAGGATGTGACTTCTGATTGACGTTCGCCGTCAGCGTTATGTATTATCCGCTTTCGTCCGTACGGGGCTTCGGCCCTCCGCCGTCTGCAAGCTTCGAGGGCAGTCCATGGCCAATTCCGCCCGCATCGACGAGCTCCGCAAGAAATTCGACGAGAACCCGCGGCGGTACTTCGCCCCCCTCGCGAACGAATACCGGAAGGCCGGCGACCAGGAACAGGCGATCTTCATCTGCCAGGAGTACCTGCCGCAGCAGCCTGGCCACATGAGCGGGCATATCGTCTATGGTCAGGCGTTGTTCGAGCTCGGTCGGTTCGACGAAGCCAAGGCGGTGTTCGAGACGGCGCTGACGCTGGACCCGGAGAACCTGATCGCGCTGCGACACCTCGGTGACATCGCGCGCCAGGCCAGCGATTACGCCGCCGCTCGTTCATGGTACCAGCGCGTCCTCGAGGCGGATCCACGAAACGAAGAAATCGCGCAGCTCATGCTCTCGCTCCTCGGCAACGAGACCGCGCGTGCGGGTGCGGGGGCGCAGGCGGTCGATCACTCGGCGCCCACGCCTCTGAGCACGCCGATCGTGCCGGAGCCGGAGCCGGTCGGGGACACGACAGCCGCTCCGGCGGAGGACGTCGGGGGATTCACCGTCGAAAAGTCGCCGGATGAAGCGACGGTGGCGCCGGCATTCGTCGCAGCGTCGGAGCCGCCGCCGATTCCTGAGGCGCTCGAGATCGGGTCGGCGATGCCGACGACCGAAGAGCCGCCGCCGGTCCCCGTGACGCCGCCCGCCTCCGCGTCCGAAGAGCTCATGGATCTGGAGGAGTTCTCGATCGGCGGATTGGGCGGCGTGGGGGAGCAGGAGAGCCCGGCCCAGGATCTCCCG
>DASZUN010000183.1:0-6922 GCA_035547615.1 Gemmatimonadaceae bacterium
AGCGGGATCCCGAACAGCACCGACCACTTGCTCGTCTGCACGCGCTCGCACGAGCCCACCCCGCAGGCGAGCGAGCCGATGTAGCCGTAGTGGAAGAGCGTGAGATAGAGTCCGAGGAACAGCCCGAGCAGGCTGACCACGGCCATCCACATGCGCTTCGTCATGCGCCTGGCTTGGCCGGCAGCGTCACGCCCTTGCCGGTGTCACCGCCCACCGCCGGCGCGCTCTTCGGCAG
Source organism: Gemmatimonadaceae bacterium (assembly GCA_035547615.1). Lineage (GTDB taxonomy): Bacteria > Gemmatimonadota > Gemmatimonadetes > Gemmatimonadales > Gemmatimonadaceae > JAQBQB01. The sequence goes on from DASZUN010000183.1 coordinate 236, forward strand.
CTTGGCAACCGCGTTGTCGACGAGCTGCTTGAATTCGTCGTACGTGACGAAGCCCTCGACCTGCTTGTCGCCGAACTCGAACGTGGGCGTGGCTTCGATGTGCCGCGCCATGGCGATCTGCCAGTGCGCCTGCACCTTGGCCTGCGTCGCCTTGTCGTCCACGCACTTGTCGAACTTCGACTTGTCCGGCACGAGCGGCTCGATGAGCGGCTTGATGATCTTGTCGGGGTTGCTCGTCGCCTCGCTGTTCCACCGGTCCTGCTGGTCGAACAGTGCGTCGTGCGCTTCCCAGAACTTGCCCTGCTCGTCGGCGCAGGCGGCGGCGCGCGACGCGTTCCAGGTGTTGCGGTGCATGTCGAGCGGGAAGTCGACGAACCGATAGCGAATCTGGCCCGTGTTGATCAGCCGCGTGCGCACGTCGGGCTCAGTGAGCGTGGTGAAGCGTCCGCACTGCGGGCACTCGAAGTCGCCGAACTCCACGACCTCGAGTGGCGCGCTCGGACTGCCGAGCACGTAGCCCTGCGAGTTCACTTTGGGGAGCGTCGTGTCGATCGGGCTGGTCTGGATGCCGCCGCGCTGGCGGGTGGAGGCGTACGTGAGCGCGGAGATCGCCCCGATGGCGACGACGGCGATGACGAGGAAGAAAATGCGGTTCGAACCAGAGCGCTTCTTCTTTGATGACTTGACCGAGCCGGCGGTCTTCACCACTCCGGGCTTTCGTCCTCGTCCGGCGTCCACTCGCTTCTTTGCCATTTCTGTTCGTCTTGTTGTTGGGCGTCGCGCACGATCCGGCGGTTCTCGGCGATCTCCGGCGTATCGTACGTGATGCGGACCTCGTAGTGGAACAACTCGCTGCGAATATCGCCGATGAGGCGCATCAGCTCGCCGGCCTGCTCGAGGAGACGCCCCTGGCTGTCGAGCTCCTGGATGCGGCCCGCGAACGCCCTGAGCAGCCGCTCCAGGTTGCGCGCGCGGCCTTCGTCGTAGGTTTGCTCCTGGTCCGACATCGACTCATACCTCCGACAGCGCGCCTGGCCATCTCAACAGTAGGGAAAAGATGCTATGATGGTACCCAGGTTGCGCAAGGAAGGAGCCGTCACCAGGAGGTTTCCATCGACGCCGATCTGCTGCGCATTCCCGTTGGACCCGGCTCCATGCACGTGGAGCGGTACGGTCACGGCGGTGCGCCCATTCTTCTCGTACACGGATTCGGGACCTGTAGTTTCCTCTGGCGCCGCGTGGGGCCGATCCTCGCCACGGCGAATCGGACCGCGTTCGCGATCGATCTGTTCGGCTACGGCGAGTCGGACCGGCCGTTCGACGCGCAGTACGGCATCGAGGCGCAATCGGACTACCTCGATCGCGCGCTGACCGCGTTGCGCCTCTCGAAGGCGACGATCGTGGGCATCGATCTGGGCGGCGCCGTGGCGATGCACCTGGCGTACAATCGCCCGGATCGCGTCGAGCGGCTCGTGCTCGTCAACCCGATCGCGTTCGACGACGTGCCGGCCGACGACGTCAAGTCGATGCAACGCAACACGGCGCGCTTCGCCTTCCGGATCTCGCGCGGCGTGCTGGGCGCGGCGCCGCTCATGCGCGAGCTGCTCGAGCGCAGCGTGGCCGACACGAGTCACATGCCGGACAACCTGATCGCGCGCTACCTCGCCCCGTACGTCGGCGCCGAGGGGCTCAATCACCTGCTCGCGCTCGGCCGCTCCGTGGACGACGAGGACATGGTCGACGTCGATCTCACGCAGATCGACTGCCCCAGCCTGATCGTCTGGGGCGACCAGGATCCGTTCGTGAGCCCGCGCTTGGCGGATCGGCTGGCGGACACGATCCCGGGGAGCCGGCTCGTGCGCCTGCCCGGCACCGGCCGGCTCGTCCCGGAAGAGGCGCCAGACACGCTGGCGAACATGATTCTGGAGTTCGTGGGCGCGGCGGCGGTGGTCCGTGCGGAATGAGCGGACCCGGGGAACGACAAATGCCCTAAAAAACAGGGCGAAACATCTGGGATGAGGCCGGGTGACTCGTTAGATTTATTTGTCTTTCACCCAAATCCATTTAAATGGCCAAACAGCAGAAACGTTCGATGAAATCGCCTGCGACGCCCTCGCCCTTCGAGGAAGCGCGCGACGAGTTGTTCCAGCATATCATGCGGTGTGGTGTGGTGGGCGCCGAGCCCGAGCATGTGGCGGAGTGGTTCAACGACACCATGACGTACATGACGGATCGCTATCCCGAGCTGAACGCCGAGCAGATCGGCGAGCTGCGCAAGCTCGGCGAGCGGTTCGCCCAGCCGCCCAAGAAGCGCGACGACACCGCTGCTGCGTAAATGATGAACGCCCTCGCTCCTGAGGGCGTTTTCGTTTGTTTGCGGCCGCGCGGCGTCGTTCGCTAGCGATAGCGGATCGGCGAACGCCGGAGCACCACCCCGATGCGGGCACCACCGCCGAGCCCCAGCTCGAGCGCCGGCGTGATGCCGGCCATTCCGCGGTGGCGCTCGCCTTCGATGTCGACCACCGCGACGACGTACGGCCGCACCCGGTCCCCATCGACGTAGGCGAGACTGAGTCCGCCGCCCACCGAGATCCCGATCGGCACTTCCCGGAACGGATCGAGGAGGAAGCGCGCGATCGCGTCCGTGCGGGCCGCGGCGCGCGGGGCACCGTTTTCCCAGACGGCTCCCGCGGCGGCGTCGAACCCGGTGCGCACGTAGATCCCGACCGGCAGCACGACACCGGCGCCCAGCTCGCCCGCCGGATGCCGGCCGACGATCGCGTCCGCGCGGTACTCGGAGTAGACGCCCGGCACCGGCGGCCCCTGCTGCGCGCTCGCGCTCGGCGCGCCGAGCGCGACAGCCAGCGCGCCAGCGATGAGAGATCTCGAAAGCATCATTGCGCCCGCGCCCGCCAGAGCGCGTAGGTGTAATCCACGATGGAATAGAGCGACGTCAGCCCCACCGCCCAGAGAAACGGCGTGGTCCATTGCGGCACGCGCAGCAGCGCCACGAACGCGGCGAGCTGGCACACCGTGACCAGCTTGCCCGACATGCGCGCCTTGAATTGTACGGGGCGCAGCCACGGGATCACGCGCGCCACGAGAAAGCCGACCGCCGTCATGAGATCGCGCGAGATCATGACGAAGTAGCCGATCGTCGACAGCTCGCCGCGAAAGAGAAAGGTCGACACGGCCACGAGCGCGAACACGCGATCGGCGAACGGATCGACGAGCGCGCCGAACCGGGTCGCCCAGTTCGCGCGGCGCGCGAGCCAGCCGTCGAGAAAATCGGTGACGGCGGCGAACCCCACGAGCTCCAGCCGCACGTCGACGTCGCGCGCGAACACGAACGCGGCGGCGAGCACGACTCGGGACAAGGAGATGAGATTCGGGACGGCGCGCCACCTCGTCCGCGCGCCTGCCCTGAGCGGCGTCGAGGGGGCCATGGAGCCAAACCTAGAGCGGCCCGACGGCGCTTGCCAGCGCGGAAAGCCGCTCATAGCTTCGCCTTTCTCCCCCAAGGCGAGGCATGGCATGGCCGAGGTCACCGAGCTGCTCAAGAACGTGGCGATCTTCAAGACGCTGGACGCCGAGGAGATCGCCCAGGTGGCCGACGTGTGCAAGGAGGAGAAGTTCGTGTCGGGCGAATACGTCTTCCACGAAGGCGAGCACGGTAACCGGCTATATCTGATCGTCGAGGGCGAGGTGCGCATCAGCCGCGACGTGCCGGGGAGCGGCGAAGAAGCGCTCGCCGTGCTCAAGCCGGGCGCGCTGTTCGGCGAGATGGCGGTGTTCGATCGCAGCGAGCGCTCCACGCACGCGATCTCGAACGGCGGCTGCACGCTGCTCTCGATCAGCCGTCCGGACTTCGAGATGCTGCTCGACTTCAACCGCGAGCTGGCGTACAAGGTGCTATGGGCGTGCGTGCGCCTGCTCTCCTCGCGCCTCCGCTCGACGAACGACTCGCTGCGGTCGTTTCTGGCGATGTCGATGTTCTAGTCGGTGGTCGGTGGTCTGTGGTTGGTGACTACGGACCACGGACCACAGACCACAGACGATGGTTCGAACCTTCCATCAAGCGTCCGATGCGCCATAAATCCTTCCTGATCACGACGGCCGCCCTCCTCGCGGCCTGCGGCACCTCGACGACCACGGCGGTGCGCACGGGGCCGGCGCCGGTGACGGAGACGACCTACGCGCTCGAAGCGGTCGGGCAGACGCTGGGACTCCAGCGCGACACGACGATCGCCGCGATGCTGCGCGACATCAATCCGGCCAACATCCGGCACACGGACTCCACGCTCGTGTCGTTCGGGACGCGGAACACGTTTTCCGACACGCTCTCCAGCACGCGCGGCATCGGCGCGGCGCGGCGCTGGATCCACGCGCAGCTCGGCCAGTACAGCCAGGCGTGCGGCGGCTGCCTCAAGGTCGAGTACTACGGCGAGATGGTGCCGGTGCAGCGCGCGGGCGGCCGCGAGGTGAACGTGGTCGACGTGCTCGCCTGGCTCCCCGGGCGCGACACGACCCACGTCGTCGTGATCGGCGGGCACTACGACTCGTGCATCTGCAGCATCCGCGGCGGCGGCAACGACTCCACTGCGGACGCCCCGGGCGCGGACGACGACGGCTCCGGCACCTCCGCCGTCGTCGAGCTCGCGCGCGTGTTTTCAAAACGCTATCCCAAGGGGTTGAATTCAAGCATTCTCTTCGTCGCCCACGCCGCCGAGGAACAGGGCCTCCTCGGCTCCGAGATCCTGGCCCGGCACCTGCACGCCGCCGGCTATCACGTGATCGCCGGCATGACCGACGACATCGTCGGCAACGTGAGCGGCGGCGGCCGCACCGACTCCACGACCATGCGGATCTTCGCCGCCGATCCGGACAACTCGCCGAGCCGCGATCTCGGCCGGTACGTGTGGGCGCTCGACCAGCTCTATCTGCCGCAATTCGAGGTGCTGCCGGTCTGGCGCCTCGACCGCATCCAGCGCGGCGGCGACCACGAGCCGTACGTCAACCTCGGCGACGCCGGCCTCCGCTTCACGGAACGCGTGGAGAACTACAACCGCCAGCATCTGCCGACCGACGATTTCGCGCACGTGAATTTCGGCTACATCGCCAACGTCGCGCGCGTGAACGCCATCACCGTCGCCTCGCTCGCCGCGGCGCCGCCCACGCCGGCCGACGCGCGCGCCACCCGGCAGGGACGGGCCGGCGCCACCGCGACGGGCAACGCCGCGCCGACCAGCTCCGGCGGACAGGACTGGACGCTGAGCTGGGAAGCGTCTCCCGGCGCGACGTCGTACGAGATCCTCGTGCGGAACACCACCTCACCGACCTGGGAGCAGATCATCCCCGTGGGCAACGTCACCGCGTGTACGCTCAAGCGACAGCTCGACGACGAATGGGCCGGCGTGCGCGCGGTCGGCGCGAACGGCGCCCGCTCGATGGCCGCCTCGATGCCCGCGCCCAACCCGCCGCGCATCATCAATCGTCCGCCGGCAGCGCCTTCCGCGGCGCCGCCGGCCGGCGCCCGTCGGCCGAACGCGCCGCCGCCGCCCACGTGCGGCTCGCCGTCCTGATCGTCGGCACGCACGCTTGGATCGTCCGTACACGCACCTGACCGCCGAGTTCAGCGGCGTCCCCGCCGAGCAGCTCGATGACGCCACGCTGCTCGGCGGTTTGTTGATCGCGGCGGCCAGCGCAGCGAGCTTCAGCCCGCTCGGGGTGCCGGTCGTGCGCTCGTATCCGGGGGGCGGCGTGTCCGCCGTGCTGCTGCTGGAGCACGCGCACATCGCGATTCACGCGCTCCCCGCGCGGCAGACTCTGCTGTTCGACGCGGTCGCGCCAGCTTCGCACGACTTTCGCAAAGCACTCGATGTCTTCTCGCGCCGACTCACGGCGCGCGACATCAAGAGCGATTCGCGCGGACGCGGATGAGAACCTGGCTAGCGCCGGCGCAGCTCGCGCTGACGATCATCATCGTGATATGGGACGTGGTCCTGGCGGGGCGCATCGCGCAGAACCGCCGGTCGCCGCGCGCCTTTCAGGCCCTCTCCGGCCTGATCGCCCTGTTGGCGATCCCGGGGCTGCTGCTCACGCTCGCGACGTCCACGATCATCACGGGACGCGCGGTCGCCACCATGGACTGGATCTGGCCCGCGGTGCTCGTGCTGTTCGCCGCGCAGGCGACGTTCGCGTTCGCGCGCGGGCTCGTGAATCCGCTCTGGGGCGTGCCGATTCTCGTCTACGACATCCTGATCGCCATCATCGGCATCACGCGGTACATGGTGGCGCACGGCATGGCGCCGGCGCATCCGCTCGTCGGGCTGCTCGCCGCGTCGGGGCTCGGGATGGTGTTCGCCACCGGCACGCCGAGCGTGCTCGCGACCCCCTTCTACCTGAACGTGCCGATGGTGTCGCCGGCGTTCCCGGCGCTCCGGCGGCTCACCGTGTCCTTCCGGCTGTTCATGACGCTGCTCGCGATCTTCTGGGTCGTGGCGATCGTCGTCATCGGCGGGCCGCGCGCGGTGACGCAGCTCCGGAACTACGACCTGCACCGGCACGACCAGCTCCGCGAGCGGCCGAACGGCGATTTCGCGATCGGACTCAAGGTGCTGCCGGACATCGGGAGCCCGCCGTCGCCGGCGGCGATCCGCAGCGATTCCGCGCTGCTCGACACGATGG
>DASZUN010000184.1:0-7793 GCA_035547615.1 Gemmatimonadaceae bacterium
CGACGCGGTCGTCGCCTGCGCGAGCGGTGTCGACGCTTGCACGCTGCGCAGCGACTCGCCGATCTTGGCACGCAGCTCGCGCGCCGCCTTGTCGGCGGCGTCGATCAATCCGCGCGGGCCGTCGCCCGTCTCGCGGAACGATGCCAGCTCCGCCCCGGAATCCGCCGACACCAATCGCAGCGTGAGGATGTACCCGCTCCCCACGCCGGTGACCTCGCCGTCGACCACGGCCTTCACGCCCGCGCGCTGCGCCATCTCGCGCGCCGTCGCCAGGTTGAGTCGCGTGTTCGCCGGCCGCAGCATCGTGCGCAGCTCGGCGGCGATCTGCTGCGGCGGCACGAGCGAGATCATCGTCGACTGCGAGAGCGCCGCGCGCACGGCGTCGCTCACCACGGCGCCCAGGGCGGTGTCGGTGTGCTGCACGGCGAAATCGGCGATGATCACCGGCTCGCGCGCCTTGAACCGCCCGCGGGCGAGGAGCGACCCCGCCGGTCCGATGCCGAGCGTGCGCAGGAGCATGAAGCCGCCCACGAGCAGCACGAACGCCCCCACCGCGTACGCGCCGCCTAACATCGTGCGGCGCCAGGAGAGATGCGGGCTCGCCTTGATCGCGATCGTTGCCATCGTGCCGCTGCCGGCGAGGCTCGGCGTGCCCCCCGGCGTGAACGTCGGCGTCGCATTCGCCGCGCGCCGCGCCACGATCTGTGCGTATCCTGTAAACAGAATGACGGGAAGTCCGAGCGCCATCACCACGAGCGCGCCGGGAAAGACCCAATCCGGCAGCCCGATGACGAGGATCGCGGCCTTCGCGAGCACCGCGACTGCAATGAACGCCACGGCGTAGACGCCGAGCGCGCGCCACAGCATGCCCCGGCCGCCAATGAGAATTCCTGGAAGCGCCGGCTGGCGCGACGAGTCGCCGGTCGGCACCGTATCGAGCATGGCGAGGAGCGCGTCGGCGCTCTCGGGCCGCGCGTCGGGTTCCTTCTCGAGGCACTGCGCGACGAGCCGCGCGAGCTCGGGCGGCGTGTCGGGCCGCAGCTCGCTGACGGGCCGCGGCCGTTCGCCCATGTGCGCCGCGAGCAGCTTCTGCGGCGACACGCCGACGAACGGCGGCCGGCCGGCGATCAGCTCGTACGCGAGGCAGCCGAACGCGTAGATGTCGGCGCGATGGTCGGTGCTCGGATCCCCGGCCGCCTGCTCCGGCGCCATGTACGCGGGCGTGCCGAGTGCGGTACCGAGCTGGGTGAGCGTGGCGCCGCGCGGGGCGGCGACCGCGGACGCCGCGATGGCTTTCGCGATGCCGAAGTCGGTGACCATGGCCGCGCCGCGCGACAAGAGCACGTTGTCGGGCTTGATGTCACGATGCACGACCCCGCGCTCGTGCGCGTACGCCAGCGCCCGCGCCACGTCGCGGAGGATCGACGTCGCCTCGGCGATGGAGAGCGGGCCGCGCTTCAACCTGATGCGCAGACTCTCGCCGTCGACGTACGGCATGGTGAAGTACGGCGTGCCCGCGGCGTCGCCGGCGCTCAGCACCGGAACGATGTTCGCCTGCTGGAGTGACGCCGCCAGGAGAATCTCGCGCTCGAACCGCTCGGCGCTGATCCCCTGCATCAGCTCCGGCGAGAGCACCTTCACCACGACCTTGCGGTTGAGACGGCGCTCGTCGGCCACGAACACGCGCGACATGCCGCCGCCGCCGAGCTCGCGGTCGAGTGTGTACGCGTCACCCAGCGTCGACTGGAGCTGGTCCCGCAGGTCCATCGTCGGAGAGCACTCGGGAAAGGAGTCGGGCTAAGCTACCTCACCAAGGCGGACCGGGCCAGCGACGGCGTCGCGAATTTTAGTACCCGCTCAACCCCCGGTTCACGAGCATCGGCCCGATCTCAGGATCGTGCCCGGTGAAGTCGCGGAACATCTTTCCCAGATCCTCGGTATTGCCGCGCGAGAGCACCATCGCCCGGAACCGGTCGCCGTTCGCCCGCGTGAGGCCTCCGTGCGCGTCGAACCACGCGGCCGCATCGTCGGCCAGCATCTCGGTCCACAGGTACGCGTAGTAGCCCGCCGCATAGCCGTTCGCCCAGATGTGCAGGAAGTAGCTCGACCGATAGCGCGGCGGCACTTCGTCCAACGCGACGTGCCCGGCCTCGAGCGCCTGCCGCTCGAACGCGTCCACGTCCTGCTTGGGCGCGCTCGCGCTCAGCGTGTGCCACGACATGTCCAGCTTCGCCGCCTCGATCAGCTCCGTCATGTCGTAGCCGGCGTTGAACTGCCGCGCCCGGAGAATCTTGTTCAGCAGATCCTGCGGGATCGGCGCACCGGTCTTGTCGTTCACCGCGTAGTGCGTGAGCACCGTGGGGTTGAACGCCCAGTGTTCATTGAACTGTGATGGGAACTCCACGAAGTCGCGGGCGACGTTCGTGCCGGAGAGCGACGGGTATTTCTCGTTCGCGAGCAGCCCGTGCAGCGCGTGGCCGAATTCGTGGAACATCGTCACGGCATCGTCGGGGCTGAGGAGCGCCGGCTCGCCCGGCGCGGGCTTGGTGAAGTTGGCAACGTTGTACACCACAGGCAGCGTGCCGAGCAGCTTGGACTGCTGCATCAGGTTGTCCATCCACGCGCCGCCGGACTTGTTGTCCCGCTTGAAGTAGTCGCAGTAGAAGAGGCCGAGCGGCTTGCCGGTCTTGTCGAACACCTCGAACACGCGCACGTCCTTCTGATACACCGGGATGTCGTGCCGCTCCTTGAACGTGAGCCCGTAGAGCTGATTCGCCGCGTAGAATACGCCGTCCTTCAGCACGCGGTCGAGCTCGAAGTACGGCCTCACCTCGGATTCATCCAGATCGTACTTCGCCTTGCGCACCTGCTCGGCGTACAGCTCCCAATCCCACGGCTCGAGCTTGAATCCGCCGTGCTGCGCGTCGATGACGGCCTGGATGTCCGCCGCTTCCTTCTTCGCGCGCGCGGTCGCCGGCGTGGCGAGCGTATCGAGCAGGCGCGTCACCGCCGCGGGCGTCTTCGCCATCTGGTCCTGCAGCTTCCACGCGGCGTAGTTCGGGAAGCCGAGCAGCTTGGCCTGCTCGGCGCGGAGCTGCGCCATGCGCGAGATGATCGCGCGCGTGTCGTCGGAGTCGCCGTGCTCGGCGCGCGTCCACGACGCGACGAAGAGCTGGTGACGCGTGTCGCGGTTCGTGAGCGACTGGAGATCGGGCTGTTGGGTGGTGTTCTGGAGTGGGATCACCCAAGCGTTCGTGAGGCCGCGGTCCTTCGCCGCCTGCGCCGCGGCGCTGATGTCGGCCGGCGAAAGCCCGGCGAGCGCCGCCGAGTCGTGCACGACCAACGCGCCGTCCTTCGCGGCGGCGAGCAGCCGGTTGGTGAACTGTGCGCCGAGGGTCGCGAGCTCGGCGTTCAGTGTCTTCAGGCGCGACTTGTCGGCCGGAGAGAGCTTCGCGCCGGCGAGCACGAATTCCTGGTGATAGTAGTCGAGCAGCCGCGCGGACTCGGGGTCGAGATGCAGCCGCGCGCGCTCGTCGTATAGCGTCTCGATGCGCTTGAACAGCTTGTCGTTGAGGTAGATCGCGTCGTGCGTCGCGGCGAGCTTCGGCGCTTCCTCCTCCTGCACCTTCTGGAGCGTGTCGTCGGTGTTGGCGCTCGTGACGGCGTTGAAGTCCATGCTCACGCGCGCGAGGAGCTGGCCGCTCCGCTCGAGCGCGACGAGCGTATTCTCGAACGTGGGCGGCGCGGGATTGTCGGCGATCCGCTGCACCTCGGCGAGCTCCTGCTTCATTCCCGCCTCGAGCGCCGGCCCGTAGTCGGCGTCGTGGATCTTGTCGAACGGCGGCGCCTGGAAGGGAAGCGTGCTCCGCGTGAGGAGCGGGTTCTGGGCCGAGGCGGCAGAAGCGAGAAGAAGCGCGGCGCACGCCGCGAACGCCGAGTGAAGATGCCGGAAGCGAATCATGGGCACAGTCGATGAGGGACCTTGTCAAGCTCGTGGGCGACTCCGGGGGCTGCAAGGCGGGCGGGGCCCGCGGCGAGCCAAGCCGAAGCGCGCTCGATCGAGTATAGTATTCCGACTATGAGCACTCGTTCCGAGCTGGACCCGCCGGTTTCCGGCGGCGGTCCCGGGCAGCCGCACCTGCTGCGGCGGTTCGGTCTGCTTCCGGCGACCGCGCTCAACATGACGAACATGATCGGCGTGGGGCCGTTCATCACGATCCCGCTGCTCATGTCGGCGCTCGGCGGACCGCAGGCGATGCTTGGCTGGGTCGTGGCGCTGGTGATCGTCATCTGCGACGGCATCGTCTGGAGCGAGCTCGGCGCGGCGATGCCGGGTTCCGGCGGCTCGTTCCACTATCTGCGCGAAGCGTTCGGCGTCGCGAAGTTCGGGCGCCTGATGGCGTTCCTGTTCGTGTGGCAGTTCGTGCTGAGCGGGCCGCTCGAGATCGCGTCGGGGTACATCGGCTTCGCGGATTACACGAGCTACCTGTGGAAGGGGATGACGCGCGCCGACGCGCTCTGGCTGATCGCCGCGATCGGGCTGCTCAACATCGTGCTCTTGTATCGGCGCATCACGTCGATCGCGAAGCTCACGGTCACGCTGTGGATCGGCACGCTCGTGACGGTGCTCGCGGTGATCGCGACGGGAGCGATGCACTTCCAGGCGCACGTCGCGTTCGACTTCCCGCCCGGCGCGTTCAACTTCTCGCTGGGGTTCTTCCTCGGGCTCGGCGCCGCCTCGCGGATCGGCATCTACGATTATCTCGGCTACTACGACGTCTGCTACATTGGCGACGAGGTCGAGAATCCGGGACATGTGATCCCGCGCTCGATCCTGATCAGCACGGCGGCCGTCGCGGTGATCTACTTCGGGATCAACCTCTCGATCATCGGCGTGGTGCCGTGGCGGGAGTTCGTGCCGGCGGCGCAGCACGTCGAGTCGAACTTCATCGTGTCGATCTTCATGCAGAAGATCTACGGGCACACGGTGGCGACGGTGTTCACGCTGCTCGTGCTCTGGACGGCGTTCGGCTCGGTGTTCGCGCTCCTGCTCGGCTACTCGCGGATTCCGTACGCGGCGGCGGAGAGCGGGTACTTCTTTCGCGTGTTCGGGCGGCTGCATCCCACGAAGGGCTTTCCGTACGTGTCGCTGCTCGTGCTCGGCGTGATCTCGGTGGTCGCGGGCTTCTTCTCGCTCGGCACGGTGATCGACGCGCTGATCGTGACGCGGATTCTCGTGCAGTTCATGGGGCAGATCGTCGGGCTGATGGTGCTGCGGCGCCGGGCGCCGGACATGCCGCGGCCGTACAAGATGTGGTTGTATCCCGTGCCGGCGCTCGTCGCGCTGCTCGGGTGGGTGTTCGTGTTCGCGACGACGCAGGCGCGCGTGATCCTGTTCGGGGTCGGCGCGCTGGCGCTCGGCGGCGTGGTGTTCCTGTACTGGTCGTGGCGCACGAGCGCCTGGCCCTTCGCGCTTCAGGCAGTCGAGGCGGAGTAGATGAATAAAACACTCATTAAAGTTGGCGTATTAATGCTCCTCGGTGCCGCGGCGGCGTCCGGTCAGACCCGTCGCGCGCTCCACGACGGCTGGATGCTGCAGTCCTCGGCGAAAGTCGGGCTCGACGGGGCGACGCTGTCGTCTCCGGCGTACCACGCCTCGGGCTGGTACCGCGCGACGGTGCCGTCCACGGTCGTGGGCACGCTCGTGCAGGACGGCGTGTTCAAGGACCCGTTCTACGGCATGAACCTGCGCGACATCCCGGGCATGACGTACAAGATCGGCCTGAATTTCGTGCACCTGCCGATGGACTCGACCAGTCCGTACGCGAAGCCGTGGTGGTATCGCACGACGTTCCGCGCGACCGCGAAGAAGGGCCGACACGCACTGCTCCAGTTCGACGGCATCAACTACCGCGCGAACATCTGGCTCAACGGCAAGCGGATCGCCGATTCGACCGAGGTCGCCGGCACCTATCGCCGCTACGAGTTCGACGTGACCGATGCGCTGGCGAAGAACGGCGTGAACGCGCTCGCCATCGAGATCTTCGCGCCGGACACGCCGGATCTCCAGACGACGTGGGTCGACTGGAACCCGTCGCCGCCGGACAAGGACATGGGCGTGTGGCAGCCGGTCTGGCTCGCGACGAGCGGCGACGTGATCGTGCGCTATCCGCACGTCGTCAGCCGCGTGGACACGGCGACGCTGGCGAGCGCCGACCTCACGATCGGCGCCGACGTGCGAAATCTCTCATCGGAGCCGGTGAGCGGCGTGCTCGCGGCGTCCGTCCCCGGGCTGAGCGGCGTGCACGTGCAGCGATCGTACACGCTCGCGCCGCACGACAGCGCCTATCTCGAGTTCACGCCCGACTCGTTCCCCGCGCTGCACGTGTCGAAGCCGCGGCTGTGGTGGCCCGCGGAGCTGGGCACGCCGGCGATGTACTCGCTCGACGTGCGCGTGTACACCGGTCGCGCGACGTCGGACGGCCAGCGGGTGCCGTTCGGCATTCGCGAGATCACGTCGGCGATGACCCCCAAGGGCGCGAAGCTGTTCAGCGTGAACGGCAAGCGCATCCTGATTCGCGGTGGCGGCTGGGCGCCGGACATGTTCTTCCGCCCGCAGCCCGAGCGGCAGGACGCGCAGATGCGCTACGCGCTCGACATGCACCTGAACGCGCTGCGGCTCGAGGGCAATTACGAGAACGACCGCTTCTTCGCGCGCGCCGACAGCCTCGGGTTGTTCGTGATGACAGGCTGGGTGTGCTGCAGTCCGTGGGAAGAGTGGCCGAAGTGGAAGCCGGAGCAGTACTCGATCGCGGCGGCATCGCTCAGCGACCAGATCCGCCGGCTGCGCGCGCACCCGAGCGTGTTCGTGTGGCTGAACGGCAGCGACAATCCGCCGCCGGCGAACGTGGAGAAGATGTACCTCGACATCGAGCAGTCGGAGCACTGGCCCAACCCGACGATCTCGTCGGCGAGCGCGAAGCCGGCGCAGTACTCGGGCGCGAGCGGCGTGAAGATGACCGGGCCGTACGACTGGGTGCCGCCGTCGTACTGGATGCAGGACTCGACGCACGGCGGCGGCTGGGGCTACAACACCGAGACGAGTCCCGGCGCGGCGGTGCCCCCGATCGAGAGCATTCGCCGCATGATGCCCGCGCGCGACATCAAGTGGCCGCTCGACAGCGTGTGGCTCTTCCACGCCGCGGGCGGGCAGTTCACGCATCTGCTCGACCGCTTCGACACGGCGATGACCGTGCGCTACGGCGCGCCGAAGACCGCCGAGGATTACACGAAGACGTCGCAGCTCATGACGTACGAGGGCGAGCGCGCGATGTTCGAGGCGTACCGGCGCAACAAGTACACCTCGACCGGCATCATTCAGTGGATGTTCAACAACGCGTGGCCGTCGATCTACTGGCACCTGTTCGACTGGTATTACCGGCCCGCGGGCGGCTACTTCGGCACGAAGAAGGCGAACGAGCCGGTGCACGTGCTCTACTCGTACGACGATCGCACGATCGCGGTGGTGAACGGGGAGCGCAGCGCGATCCCGGGCGTGCACGTGCGCACGCGACTGATCTCGCTCGCCGGCGCGACGTTCGGCTCAACGGACACGACGCTCGATCTGCCGGCGGACAGCACGCTGCGCCTGTTCCCGCTCCCGGAGCCCACGGGCGTGTCCGGTGCGTATTTCGCCGATCTGCGCGTGACGGATTCGCACGGCAAGTCGCTCAGCACGAATTTCTACTGGCTCTCGACCACGCCCGACGTGCTCGCCGATACGTCGACCTGGT
>DASZUN010000185.1:0-15095 GCA_035547615.1 Gemmatimonadaceae bacterium
CAATGCAGCCGCCGGCGAGTTTGCGCTGGATGCGGTCGCGCGCACCGGGTTCGACGAGTCGCTGGGCCGCAATCCCGAGGTGATCTCCGGGCGCCTGTACAAGCCGCTCGACACGGCGGTGCCGCAACAGTTCTTCGCGACCTCGATGGTGCTCACGCCGCTCATTCGTGGGCTGCTCGGCATCGACGTCGATGCGCCGTCGCATCGCGTGACGATCGCCCCGCATCTTCCGCCCGATTGGGATTCCGTCGCGGTCGACAACGTGCCGGTGGGGAGCGATCGACTGTCGTTCGTGGTACGCCGCACGCGCTCCCGCTTCGTGCTCGAGGCTACTCGGAGCGGCGCCGATCGTGCGCCGCTCGACGTCACGTTCTCGCCGCAGCTTCCCACGGGTGCGCACGCGGGTGGTCGCGGGGTGACGATCGACGCGACCCCGGGCGACACGCATGCGACGGTGCACGCGACGATGCAGCAGTCATTGCAGCTCGAGATTGCCTATGACGGGGGCTGGCTCGTGGTTCCCCCCAGGATGCCGCCGGCGATTGGACAGCGGTCCGAGGCGCCACGCATCATCAGCGAGCGCGCGCTGGACAACGGCTTGTCGCTGGATCTCCAGGGGCGAGCGGGCAACGAGTACACCTTTCGCGTTTCATCGCCCGGGCGGGCAGATGCGCGCAATGTGGTCATCGCATTCCCGGCCACCGACGCCGACGCCGACGGATACACCACACGCCACGTGACACTCGACCGCATGGGCAACGTGCAGGACTCACATCAATCGACGGCATCCGTGACTCGCGCCCCGTTCGGCGTGCTGCCGAACGGCGACTCCGTGCACGTGTTCACGCTCACGAACGCGAACGGGATCGAGCTTCGCGCGCTCGATTACGGCGGTATCGTCGTCTCGCTTCGCACGCCCGACCGCAACGGCAAGCTGGGCGACGTCGTGCTCGGCTTCGACGATCTGGCCGGATACGAACGCTGGTCGCCGTACTTCGGCGCGCTCGTGGGGCGCTACGCGAATCGCATCGCGAAGGGCCGGTTCACACTGGACGGAACGACGTACCACCTCGCGATCAACAACGGGCCGAACGCACTCCACGGCGGCATCAAGGGGTTCGACAAGGTGTTGTGGAACGCGCAGCCCGTGCACGATTCAGCCGGCGTGGGCATCGTCTTCACCTATCTGAGCCACGACGGCGAGGAGGGCTACCCCGGCAATCTGAATGTGCGCGTGCGGTACACCCTCACCGACCGCAACGAGTGGGTGATCGATTATCACGCCACTACGGACAAGGCGACGCCCGTGAACCTCACGCAGCACACGTACTGGAACCTGGCCGGCGAAGGGTCGGGCGATGTGCTGCATCACGTGGTGACGATCGATGCCGACCGCTACACGCCCGTCGATACCACGCTCATACCGACCGGGGCGCTCGCGGCCGTCGCAGGAACGCCGCTCGACTTCCGGTCCGGCGTGCCGATCGGAGCGCGCATCAACGCGCCGAATGCGCAGCTCGAGGCCGCCGGCGGGTACGACCACAACTTCGTGATCGATCGCGCGAGGCCCGACCTCGCTCACGCGGCGCGCGTCGTGGATCCGGCGAGCGGTCGCACGCTCGACGTCGCGACGACCGAACCAGGGATCCAGTTCTACACGGGCAACTTCCTCGACGGATCGTTTGCCGGAAAGCATGGGCACGTCTATCAGCGTCGCGGGGCGTTCTGCCTCGAGACTCAGCACTTCCCCGACTCGCCGAACCAGCCGGCGTTCCCGACCACGGTGCTCCGGCCAGGGCAGGTGTTCGAATCGCAAACCGTCTATACGTTCGGCGTCACGCGGTAGCGCGAGCATCGCGCGGGGAGCGACGGAGTCACACCACTGGCAGATAACGGCAGAGTTAACGCTGAAGTAGCCTGGAATTTCACGGTGCCGGCGTATCGTGGGCGCGCTGCACCCGACGCGGCGCGGCGAAGGCCATCTGGGCGGCCTCGCCGGGCAGCTCCGGGGCTTCAGCGAATCCAGCTTTCGACCCGGCGGTATTTCCCGTGCATCCTCCCGTTCGACAGAGCATCCGACTGCTCACCCTGGGATCGCTCGACCTTCGCGATCGCGACGACCGCTCCGTCGACCGGCTTCTCGCGCAGCCGCGCCGGATGGCGCTGCTCGCGTATCTGGCCATCGCGGCACCCGGACGATTTCACCGGCGCGATTCGCTGATCGCGCTGTTCTGGCCGGAGCGCGAAGAGCGACGCGCGCGCGACCTGCTGAACACCAATCTCTCGAGGCTGCGCGCGGCCCTGGGCGGCGACGCGATCCTGCGCCGTGGCCCCGACGAGGTGGCGGTGAATCCGGACCGTCTGTGGTGCGACGCCGGCGCGTTCGATCGTGCGGTCGCCGAGCATCGGAGCGAAGACGCCGTCAACTTGTATGGCGGGGCGTTGCTCGACGGCTTTCACATCCACGACGCGCCGCAGTTTGACTACTGGCTGGACGTCGAGCGACGCCGCCTCCGCGCTGCGGCCGCCGGCGCCGCGCTGGATTGCGCCGATCGCATGCGTGTCACGGGAGACGTGCTGGGCGCGCGGTCGTACTGCGAGCGCGCGCTCGCAATTTCGCACTCGAGCGAGGCCGATCTTCGCCGCGCGCTGTCGCTGCTCGACGCTATCGGCGACCGCGCGGCGGCGCTGGAGATCTACGGCTCCTGGACGCGCCGCATTCGCGATGAGCACGGCTCATGTCCCTCGCCGGAAACGGTGGCGCTCGCCGCGCGTCTTCGCGGGCCGGCACTGGCGATCCACGACGGCGTGCGGACGGAGCCCGAGCGTCAATTCTCGCGTCTGGCGTCCGCCTCGTAGTGGTGGAAGCGATTGTGGGTCACGAGTGACGCCAGCAGCACGGCGGGTCGCAGCTTGCCCTGAACCGTGAGCTGGTACATGTGCGACATCCACGTTTGCTCGTACGGATTCGCGAATACCGTGTCGAGGAACATGCGCTTGTTCCCCGCCTTGCTCACGATGTGCGGCCAGTTGCAGTAGTACACCTCGCCGTCGATGTACGACACGCCGTCTACGGTGCCGATCGTGCCGAACAGCGTCGAGGGGGCGTCAGGATCCAGCCCGCCCACGGGGGCATCCGGCTTCTCCGGCCACCAGCGCTGCCGCACCGGCTGCGGGACGTTGTACCAGGAGAACTGGGTCTTGTTGTCGCCGAAAAACTCCGTGAATGACAACTTGATGAAATCGTAGTCCTCACGGATCATGATCTTGAGCAGCAGGTCCCGCACGTTCGGCGCGGACAGGCGCATCCCGTTCCGACAGACGCCATCCTGCGCGGCGCCGTTCAGGAACATGTCGTCTTCGATGTAGACGCAGTAGTGGTGATCCGTCGTATCGAAGTGCTCGGCAACGTACTGCCGCGCGCCGCACACGCCGCAGTTGCCCTTGGGATGCTTCAATTCCGCGGCGCCGTAGTGTCGCGCGATCCGTGCGTTCTCACACCGCGCGTGGTCGTCCGTGCTGTTGTCCAGGATGTAGAGTTGGTCGAAGGCGAACTGCGTCGTCCAGCTCTCGAGAACGGCGGACAACTGGTCCGGCGCATTGAACGTCACGACGTACCCGGCGACGGACTTCCCGGATGTCTCCGGCGCGGCCGCGCCCCGCCGGCGGGTGTCGCTTCGGCGAGCGCGATCGGCCATCCGCGACTGATCGGGCAGTCCTTTGACGTGCTCGAAGAAGTGTTGCAGCAGGCCGGAGTGCTCCGGCTGCAAGGCGTGCCGATCGTAGAGCGCCGGCTCCTCGTGCGCCATGATCGTGAACACGCTCTCCTCCGTGCCCATGTAGCCCTCATGCAGGGAGGCGCCGAGAAGCTCGTAATAGTGCGCGTTGACGTCGGAGAGGCAGTCGATGTGGCCGCCGAAGAAGCCGCCGCGGCAGACGTATTGCGGGTCCACGCCGCAGAACGCGCGCATCCCGCGCCGATCGAAGCCGTGAATTTCGTTCCCGCCGTGGTACGGGAAGGTGACGAACAGAAACTTCTCGAGCAGCGGCTCCACTCTGGCGAAGACGCGATCGTGCGTGAAGTAGCCCGGGTGCACCGTGTTCGTGATCGCGCCGTCGATCCACGCCCAATGCTTCGTTCCGAACGGGTTCCAGATCGACGCATCGTGCAGCATGAACATCTTCGACATCACCATCGGATTGTACAGCGCCAGCGATGCCTGCGGGGAATCCGGCAGCCAGCCAGCCTGGCCGAGCCAGGCGGGATCGCGCCGGATCTCCTGCACCCGGTCGTGAAAGTCGAAGTGCTCGGCGAAGTGCGACGTCGGCCGAGCGCGAAAATCAGTCGGACGCTTCCCCCGCACCTCGCCGACGAACGCCCGCAGCGACTCGTCGCCGAAGATCACCATCGGCACGTCCGCTGCGGCCAGCTCGGCAAACTTGGATTTGTAATGCTCGAACGAACGCTCGAAGCCCGGTCCAGCGCGGTCGCGGCCGAGATCCCAGATCCCGGTGACGACGGTGAGATCGCTCATGGCAGCGTGCCGACGATCGGCTGGCACCACCCGTTCGCCCGGCTGTGGGGCCACACGACCCACGACTTCGGCCGCACCGCCGAGTCGAAGGCGCGCCAGACCTTGCAGTAGCCATCGGGATCCTGCTTCATGCGCGCGATCTCGTCCTCACGCGCATCCTCGCGGAAGAGATCCGTGCCGCTCTGGTCCTTGAACGCCACGCACCAGAAATCGTAATCGTCCAGCGGCACGCGATCGTAGCCGATGTCGATGCAGTGCCGGAAGCGGGGAATACACCGCGCCGCGAACTCGTCGTACGAGCCCTCCGCGTTGTCATCCGGCGCGGGCTCCCGCCCATCGAGCACCGCTTGCGTGACAGCCCGCCGCCGAAAGCAAACGCCGGCGAAACGCTCGTAATCCTCGAGCGTACGCACCGTGCCAAAGCCGAACGCTCCGCGTTGCGCGGCGGCGACGAGCTCGGGCTGATCCGCGTAGACATCCATGCCGAACAACAAGCGGTTGGACGAATGGCAGGAATCGTTCGCCGCGCCCCAGTCGTTGTGATCGTCCCAGTGTTTGGCGCGGCCCTTCCGCGTGTACTCGTGCCAGGCGATCAGTCGGTGCGGGTGGAACAGATCGTAGCCGTGCGTATAGGCGCGCGCCGCGAGGCTGATCTCTTCGCCGTGAAAATAGTACTCGGGGTTGTGCTGAACTTCGCGCGAGAATTCGCCGAGTGTGAAGGTGAAGTGCGCCGAGTAGAACCGAGAGCGCATGGGTTGTGACCGCTCCCGCCACCCGGGCATCGTCGCCGGTCGGAAGAAGATCGCGCCTTCCGGTATGAAGCGGTCGAAGTCGAGAAACCACGGTTCGTCGACGCGCGCTGCCGGATCGTCGTTTGGGTCGAACGACGGCAAGTACGCCGTGAGCAGCGGCTTCGCCACGCCCGAGGCGCGCAACCCCTCGAGCATGTCGATGCACAGGTCATCCCACCCTTCGACGAAGCGATGGTGTGAATCGAGCTGCAGCGTGTAGGTCTCGCCCGCGTACTGCTGTTGGATCTGGTACCGCGCCCAGCACGCGCCCTTGCTCTCGGTGTGCGGGATGTCGAGCACCGTCAGCCTGGACGAACGCCGGACCTCGGCAAACAGCTCGTCCTCGCGTTCGTCCTCCGCGTGCTGCCAGGCCACACAGAAGTGCAGCCGCGACGCGTCGCGCGCCTGCGCGATCGCGTGCCGCAGCGTCGCACCGAGCTCCGGGTCTCGGTACGACGCCATCTGAATGAAAATGTCGCCAGCCATGCTGATTCCAATTGGGCAGGCGCCGCCGATCGCGCGGCGCCGCTCGTGTTAGATCGTCGGGCTTGGAGTGAGGGTCGGCGTGGGCGTCGGGGTGCCCGTCGGGGTGCCCGTCGGGGTGGGAGTGTGCGTGGGTGACGCCGTCTGCGACACCGTCGGCTGCGGGGTCCGCGTCACCGTCGCCGTTGGGGTCGCCGTCGCCAGCGGCGTGCCCGATAGCGTGGGCGTGGGTGTCAGCGTCGGCGAAGCCGCCGGCCGCGATTGCGTCTGTGTCGGGCTGGCCGCCGGTGTCGATGTGCTGGTCGGACTCGCCGCGGGCGTTGCCGACACACTGGCAGCGGGGGTCCCGGTTCCAGTCGGGGTCCCGCTCAGGGGCGGCGGGGGCGACGCGGCCGTCGTGTGGATCGGCGCAGTGATCCGCTGGATCGCGGGGAAGAGCGGCAGCACGGCCAGCATTCGCACGAGCTTTCTGCGATCGGCGTCTGCCGAGTCGTCGTCGAACTCGTTGACCCCGAGGCTCAGCACCAGATGATGTTCCTCCAGCTCGTCGAGCACGCGCCACACCACCGCCTTCGGGTCCACGCCCTCGGGCAGCTCGATCTCCTTCGAGACGAGCTCCGCGATCTGCTCGACCGAGTGCTCGCCGTCGCAGCGGCGCCACACCGCCGACGCCAGGACGTTCAGGCAGCACGCGGAATCGTCGGCGGAATCGTAGACCAGCGTGTCCTGGTCCACCACCTGTTTGATCAGGCGGTCGGTACGGGCGATCGGGTTCATGGTGTTGTGCCTTGTGTGGAAGGGTAAGTCTGGTCGACGAAGGCGAGGATAGCGGCGGCGGTGGCGTCCGCCTCACCGCGATCTCCCTCGGTGGAGATCACTCCAGCAACCGCCCTCGAGAGGACGGCGAACGCAAAAGCCGGCTTGTCGCGCGCGATGAGTGTATTGGCAAATAGTGCCAACGCGCTCTCGCCGGCGGACAACGCGCGCGGCGCCCAACGCGCACCCGGCTCGTACCTCGTGACGACCACGGCGCCGACGGGGAGTGGTGCGTCCGCCTGCTCGCCGCCGAGGTCCGTGACCGCGGACCACCGCACGCGGCGGTTTCCGCCCTGTCGCATCGACAGCCGCCGCGGGTAGGGATGTACGTAGCCGCGTCGGTCGAGCACCGCGTATTCGTCCGAGCAGTACGCCGCGCCAGCGCGGACCAGCGCGGCGACGAGTGTGGTCTTGCCGGCGCCGCTCCTGCCGGGCAGGACGATGACGCGCCCGTTCCACGCGACGGCGCCCGCGTGGACGAACAGTTGCTCCGGCGCTCGCCGCCCCACATCGACGCGGATCGCCGCGTCCATCCGATCGAGTAGCGGCGCGAGGCGCAGGCCTTCGTTCAGTTTTTGCTCATCGCGAAACAGCTCGTAGCGCGCGTACGAGGCGTGCTGCGCCGGCGAGCGGACGATCGAGTACCACGCGTCCGCTTCGGCCGATGGCGACTCCACGCTGTCCGGCGGAAAGCAATCAGCCACGCGGTCGAGCAACGACGGGTCGTTCGTGCGCACGCCGACGGACACACCATGGCTCACGTAGATCCTGGTCGCGCTCGTGGCGCGCGTGTCCCACGCGTCGTGGTCAGCGAACATCGCGATGTGAGGTGGCGGGTGAGGCAGGCGGGACGAGCGGTCGATGAGAATAGAGCGCCGAGCGCGAACGGGCAAGGCGGCACCGCGAGTGGTGTCGGGCGAATCGCCACGCGTCAGCATGCTCGCGTCGCCCGCGCCAGGAGCCGCTCGAAGATCTTGAAGAACGAGTCGCCGTCCGCGGCGAGGTAGCTGGTGCGCTCGCCAGGCGAGTGGAAATGCCAGGTGCTGAACCGCTGGAGCGAGAACAACTCCGGGTGCACCGCGTGGACGGCGCTGAACGCTTGTTCTTCGAGCGTGTACGTCCGCGCCTCGATGCACGCCCCGAGCATTCTGGCGTACAGGCGATGCACCGCGTACAGGTCCCGCGCCCGGCCGCCGAAGATGCCTCCCACGAGGTGCTGCTCGATGCGCACGCTCTCCGGGTTCCTGCCGAATGTCGTGGCCGCGACGCGCTCGTACTCGACGCGTCGCCCGCCGGAGAACGGCAACGCGCAGAACATCACGCGCCCCGGTGTGATCGCATCTCCGAGCGCGGCGCCCAGGCGCGGCGTGAAGATGTTGGCGCGATTCTCAGGGTAGTACCGCGAGGCCGGCGCCGTCACCAACAGCTCGACGCCGCCGACACGCTCCGGGATGATTCCGTGGTGCGTCAGCCCGGCGTCGATCCAGAAGAACGACTCGTGACCGAATGGATTGTCCGCGATCGCGCGCTGCACCCAGTACGACTTGAGGAAGCAGAGCACCTCGTTTCGATCGTTGATCCCGAGACTCTCCCGATAGCTCTCCTTCCAGCGAAGGAATCGATCGTAGTGCTCGAACTCCGAGAGAGCGAACGGAACCACGCGCGAGTCGCGGAAGTGCGGCGCGATCGCGCGCTCGATGCGTTCCACGTCATGCGGGGCGCAGAAGAGCACGATCGGCGCACCGAGGTTCGCGATGTTGACGAGCGACGGGAGGTAGTACGCGATGTCCCTCCCTCGCCCGCCGAGCAGCGATGAGGGGCCGCTGTCGTAGATCGCGCTCACGAACGTGTACGGCACGCGCTCGCGTACCCGCACCTCCGCAGGCGCGCTCGGGGGCGCCGGAGCGGCACGCGCCTTCGCCAACGCCTGCGACAGGAGCCGGACCGGCCGCACGGCGTAGTACCCGAACCGGAGCGGCCGCGGCAGCGCGACGGCCGCCCAGTCGAAGTGGTTCGGACGACACGCCGACGCGAGAGCGCGCGCCAGCGACTCCGTCGTACCGGCGCGATCGCGCACCATCCGGAGCGGCCGCCAGGCGTCGAACGTCTGCATCGGGTCCTGCTCTCGCTCCAGCGCGCGACGGGCGTACCGGAGCATCGACGTCGCGCCGGCGCGCGGGGGCAGCACGACGTCGGCACAGGGGCCGGGAAGACGGGCCCACAGGCTGTCCATGAGGCAGAGCGCATTCACGAGCGCCGCCTCCTGGCTGAGTGATCGGAGCAGCCGAACGCTCGCGGCGAAATCCGCCGATGAGAGTTTGCTAATCCCCTCCGCCAGATCGACGAGCCAGCGGAGCCGCGACCACGCCGAGCGGTGCCCGTGCAGCAGGAGCAGCACGATCGCGACGCTCGGCGGCGGCACGAGAGCCGTGCATCCCTCGAGTTCCAGTGCTTCCGCGGCGGCAACGATCTCCGCACTGGGCGGCACCGTGCCGCGCGGACCTGCTTCCCAGTGCAGATCGACGACGATTCCTCTGGGCGAGATGAACGGCATCTCCGTCTGCCCGGCGACGACGTGATCGAGCCCGACGTTACGCACGGCGGAGTGCCACTGGCGCCAGAGCTGATAGCCGTGCTCTTCGAGAACCGACCTCGCGCGGCCGACGTCCTCCCGCCGCACCAGGAAATCGAGATCCCCGACCGACCGGAGCCCGACCTGCCCGTAGATCCACAACACGACGTGAAAACCCTTCAGCGTCACCGCGCGAATTCCGTGCGCCTCGAACGCGCCGGACAGCCGCAGCCACGCATCGTACCGCGCGAGATCGTCGCGAACGGTGGAAAGCCGGAGCTGCCGGACGCGCGCGCGCACGTCCGCGGGAGTCGACGGCACGGCGCCATGCGCCAGCGATGCGTCGACGAGCGACGCCACGCCGTGGCGGCCCGCCAAGCGCAATGCGCGCTCCCAATCCGGCTGTTCTGCCGCGAGCGCGCGGGCACGCGCGAGGTCGTCCTCAGTGGGATGGAGCCGCGAGAGCCGGGCGATCAGCTCGAGCTCATGCGTCCACGGGCTAGCGCCCGAGCGCTCCGAACTGGTCGGAGCATCTCCCCGCGACCCAGCCGCGCGAGAACGCCCCACGGGCGCTGCAAACGTCCGAATCTCTCGAATCCTTTCCGGTGACTGTGTGGCGGCCATGAGCGGCCAGGAAGGTACTGAACACCTCTAAACCAGCTCGAAACCGGGACCACCGATCCACCGCGCTCAGGGGCGCATGAGCAGCGTCAGCCGACCGCCGCGCCGCTCGACCACCCCGGCCCAATACGACGTCGGCTGCGCCTCGTAGAACGACATGCGTTCGGGTGCGGTCCGCGTCATGACCACTGGCAGCTCGGGTTGGTCACTCTTCGTACAGGTATTCCGGACGACGCCCGAGCGCGTTCCAGTCAGCAGCGGAGCGCTCGAATCGAGCAGCAGACAGCCCCACACTCGGACGTGGCGCCCGATCAGGCGATCGCCCCAACGCCGAACGTACGCCACGTTCAAGTACTGGTATTTCGCCACCTCGGCTTGAATGGAGCTGGGCAGCGCCATCGCCGCGCCGAGTGCCGCGATTCGCGCCCGGAGCACGCGATCGACGCAGGCCCCCACGTCCGCTTCATTCGCGCACGCGTTGCGCTCGGCGCGGAGCGGCCCCTCGGTGTCGATGAGTGCCTCGCGATCCGCGCCCTGGAGCATGCGCTCGAGGCGAAATGTCGCGCTGTCCACGTCCATCGTGAGCTGTGCCAGCCCGGCGGATGCGCACGTCGCGCGCTCGGCGCGATTGAGTCGCTGCGCGTGGCAGCGCACGGCGAGGATGACGTCCTGAGCACCGGCCGGCCTCGCCAGCGGCAGCAGCATCAACGCGATGCTCAGCGTCAACGCCGGCTCTCGTATGCGCCCTCGGGGAGTCATGGCCGTGAATCTATGCCGGGAGCAAGCAACGGGAGTTCGCCAAACGTTTCCGCTTGGGCGTGGGCGCCCGCGTCACGCCGGCTCGTGTGACTACCCAATTGGTGCGATCGCGCGCTGGCGAGAGGCCGACCACCCGCGCATTAGACATTCTCTAATGTTGTGGCCATGGCCGTCCCGCCGCCCTCCCCCACTTCCCGTCGCCCGCCCGCTGCGTATCTATTAGAGGCGCCCATGTCGGGCTGCGCCGACCACCGATGCATGTGCGTTCAGGAATATCAAGCCTCACATTGAACGTCACTGACGCGTACCGCGCGGATCTGAGTCACGCCGGCGCCGCGAGCTTCGGCCCGCACGACGCCGACTGGCTCGTGTTCGCCACCACCGTCCAGCGGGCAGCCGAGCTGCGGGCGCCGGATCGCGAGGCGTACCTGCGGCGCGCCGCGGCGGACATGGTGTTCGGCGATCGGGGGATCGGGACGGCGGTCCGCGCGATCGCGCACGCGGAGCGAATCGCCGAGTCCACGTATCGTGCCGTGCGCGCCTGCGCCACCCACGCCGAAGAGGCCGGCGCGTTCGCGACGGCCATGTCGCTGCTCGACTGCGGACGCGCGATCGTCGGACTGTCCGAAGCGGGACTCTACGGGCGGCTCGCCGTGCAGCAGGCGCGCATCCTTCGCAAGCTGGGCGAGCTCGACTCGGCGGTCCGGCTGATCGATGAAACCAAGCGGCTGGCCGCGGAATACACCGATCCGGGGCTCCTGGCGCTGGCGCACGTGGCAGCCGGCGCGACCGCGCGCGTGCGCGGCAATCACCCGCTCTCGCGTGCGGAGTTCGGGGCCGTGCTGGCCATCGCCGGCGACGATGACGAGCTGCGTGAGCTCAAGCACCAGGCGCACCACGGGATGCTCGTCGCGTGCGCCGTCGCCGGCGACTTCGACGCGGCGCTGCAACACGGCGCGGCGGCGTGGGAGCTGGCCGGAACGGACGAGCAGAAGCTCGAGATCGTGCTCAACGTGGCGAGCGTGTGCTACGACTCCGGGCAGTTCCGGGAAGCGCTCAACGGCTACTTGCGCGTACTCGCCGAGAGCACGTTGCTTCGCGTGCGCATCCACGCGCTCGGCGGGGCCGCGCTGGCCGCGGCCCGCTTGAACGAGCGCACCATCACGAACGCGCTCGACGAGACGGCACGCCGTCTGTCGTCAACCGTCGCGTTCTCGCACGAGGTGGCGGACATGAGCCGTGAGTTCGCGGAGGCGTTCGCCTACCTCGGCGACGAGGAGCGGTTCGATCACTATCGCGCGGATGCCCTGCGCCGTTCGCGGGAGCACGGCTTCCACGAGATCGCGCATCGTCTCGAGACGTTCCGCGTGCCCGCGCCAAGCGTCGTGGCGCCCCGCGTGCTGTCGGACGCAGGGCTGGAGGTGGCGTCGCGATTCGGCGCGGGCGACTCGCGCGACCTCCTGGCACTCGCGGTCAGCAGCCCCCAGCGGTCGAATAGCCGCTGAGCGACGTCGAATCTCCGGTTGAATCGACGATGCAGTCGCCGAGCGAGTGGCGGGATGTCGTGAGACGAGAACGCGTAGGCGCGGTGGACGCACCGGCGCAGGCGGCGAGCAGCATCGCCAGAACGGCGGCGGCGAGAAGAGACGTGCGGCCCATGAGTCGCTCCGAGTTCGGGGAGCGACATGCGTATCGTTGGCGCGTACGCGCGTTGCACACGCGGCGGGGAACGACGATACGGTGGCGGCCGTGAGCACACCGGCCGCTGTGAGCGTGATGCTGCTCGCCGCCGCCGATGCGCGCGCACGGGTGGTGCAGGCGGCCGGCCGCGAGGCCGAGGTGCGGGCGTGCCAATCGCCGGCTGAGGCGATCGCGTTGCTCGCGGCGCATCGAGTCGACTTGCTCGTGATCGACGCGCTCGACGAGCGTGCACAGCCCACCGCGCCGTCGATCGCGTCGATCCGGCGCCTGCACGCCGCCCTCCCGATCCTCGTGTACTGTGCCGCGGGAGCGGAATCGAACTCCGCCATGCTCGAGGCGGTGCGCTGCGGCGCGACCGGCGTGGTCTTTCGCGGCATCGACGACGTGGGGCACGCCATGCGTGCCGCGCTGCGCGCCGCGCGGCATGGGGCCGTGCGCCAGCGGATCTACGACGCGCTGGCACCTGGCATCGGAATCGAAGCGCAGCCGATCCTGCGCTACGCGCTGTCGGCGCACGGCGACGACGTGACGGTGCAGGATGCAGCCGCCGCCCTGGGCGTGGATCGCAAGACGTTGTTCAACGTGCTGCGGCGCAGGACCGACATGCCGCCGCGCGAATTCATCAACCTGGTGCGCCTGACGCTCGCGATCGGCCTGCTCGAGCAGAGCGGCCGCGCCGCCGAACACGTGGCGCTGGAGCTCGGCTTCGCATCAGCCGCGGCGTTTCGCAACATGCTGCAGCGCCACACCGGACTGACCGCGACGGCGCTGCGCCAGCCGGGCGGCTTGGGGCGCATGCTGTCCCTGCTTCAGGCCAGGATCGGCGATCGGATCGGCGACGAGGGCGCGCGTGAGGGAATCGCTCTCATGAGAAACGTTTCATGAGAACGATTTCCCCATGACGTAACGGGCTTTCCCCCGGCTGAGCGGCGGCATCCGGGCGCGCGCGTAACGTGCCGGCATGCCGCCCATCGCCCTGCCCCACAAACCGCTCCGTCGCGCCGCTGCGTCCAGCGGCACGGTCATCCTGTGCGGACGCGTGCTCGCCGAGAATCGCTGGCTCGCCGAGGCGATCCGCGGCGCGGGATATCGCATCGAATGCCGCGCGCACCTGGATACCGCGGCGCTCGCCGAGTCCTCGAGCGACTCGATCGCCCTGCTCGAGGTGCCCAACACCGGAGCACGCGCCGCGCTGAACGTGCTTCGCGAGCTCGACCCGGGGGCGCGTCGGCGCGTACTGCTCGTCTGCTGGTCGTGGGATCACGCGCGCCTGCGCCCATTCGTCGACGTCGGCGTCGGCGACGTGCTCCGTATGCCCGCGTCCGCGACCGAGCTCGAACTACGCGTCCGCCTTCGTTTCGGTATTCGCCGAGACCCCAAGGAGCCGGGGCCCGAGTCGCACGGCGACGGCGCGGCTCGCGACGCTCGGAGCCGGCGCGCGGTACGGATCGCGGAGTCGCTCTCGCCCCGCGAGTACGCGCTGTATCAGCTCCTGGTGGAGCGGACCGGCCAGGTCGTGACACGCGCGCACGCCATGGAGCGCATCTGGGGGCGAACGTCCCGCCGTGCGAACGCGTCGAACATCCTCGACGTGTACATCAGGTACCTGCGCGTGAAGCTCGCGGAGTGCGCGCCGCACCTCCGAATCGTGACGGTTCGCGGCCGCGGCTACCGCTTGCGCGGTGAGACCTGACGATCGTAGCGAAGCTGTCCCCGAGCGAGCCGCGCCGGCGGCGACAGCCGATGCGGTTCGGCAACGCCGTCGGCGCGAATGTGCACGACCTCGATGCCGAGTGAGACGAGCACGTCGGCGATCAGTCGACGATGACACCGCCACCAGAGCACCTCCGCGCACATGATCGCGGTCCGGAGCCCGGACGCAAGCATCAACAGCTCGAACAGGCCGGCCGCGAACTCCTCGCTCTGCACGTGATCGGCGTAGGCGCGGAACGCGGGATGTCGCCAGCCAACGTTCAACGAATCAGGCGTGGGACGCCGACGGCCGCCGAGCGCGGGAATCCATTGATAAGCGATGCCGGCTGCGGCGAGATGTTCGGCGAGCGCACTGCTCTCGAATTGCGGCAGGCGTCGCGAGCCGGGGAATCGGCGCACGTCGGCCACGAGCTCGATCTCGAACGATCGCAGGACCGCGACCAGCTCGTCGGCGCTTCGCGTCGAGTGCCCGACGGTCCAGATCGTGGTGGCCATACAGCGGCCCCCCGCGGGCGCGCGACGAACCTCAGTCCGCCGCGTCGCCGCCCGCGCCGGCCGTCGCGACCCGCCCGGCGGCGTCCATCGCCACGGCCCCGCTGGGCACGGGCACCGACTCGGGCGCGCGGACGTCGCGCCGCTTCGCGCCGAACCGGCCAAACCACGCCGATGCGCGATGGCTGAACGTGTCCATGTACGTGTAGACCACCGGCGTCACGAACAACGTGATGAGCTGTGAGAACGCGAGGCCGCCCACGACGGCCACGCCGAGCGGACGGCGCGACTCCGCGCCGGCGCCCTGCCCGAGTGCGATCGGCAGCGTGCCCATGAGCGCGGCCATCGTCGTCATCATGATCGGACGGAAGCGGATCAGACATGCGTGCACGATCGCGTCCGCCGGACTCCGCCCCTCGCTTCGCTCCGTCTCGAGCGCGAAGTCGATCATCATGATCGCGTTCTTCTTCACCCGGCCGATCAGCATGATGATGCCGACGAACGCGTACACGCTCAGCTCCATGTTGAACACGAGCAGCGTGAGCAGCGCGCCGAAGCCGGCGAACGGCAGCCCCGAGAGGATCGTGAACGGGTGGATGAAGCTCTCGTACA
>DASZUN010000186.1:0-8202 GCA_035547615.1 Gemmatimonadaceae bacterium
GAGCGTCATGAAGGAGCGGGTGCTGGTCGCGATGTCCGGCGGCGTCGATTCGTCCGTCGCCGCCGCGCTCCTCGTCGAGCAGGGCTACGACGTGGTCGGGGCGACGATGAAGCTCTTCTGCCACGACGACGACCTGCCCGATCGGCCGTGCTGCTCGCTGGATTCGGTGAACGACGCGCGCCGCGTGTGCCAGGCGCTCGGCGTGCCGCACTACGTGCTCAATCTCGAGAGCGCATTCGGCAGCGACGTCGTCGACAACTTCGTGGCCGAGTACGCGGCCGGCCGCACGCCGATCCCGTGCGTCCGCTGCAATACCTTCACGAAGTTTAGAGATCTCTTGCACAAGGCCGACGGCATCGACGCGCGCTGGATCGCGACCGGCCACTATGCGCGCGTGGCGGACGGCGAACTGCATCGCGGCCTCGATCCCGCCAAGGACCAGTCGTACTTCCTGTGGGGGATCCACCGGTCCGTGCTCGATCGTCTGCTGCTCCCGGTGGGCGCGCAGACCAAGCCGGAGACGCGCGCCGTGGCGCACCGGCTCGGGCTCGAGGTCATCGCCGAGAAGCCGGAGAGCCAGGACATCTGCTTCGTCCCCGACGGCGATCACACGAAGATCATCCGCCAGAAGCTCGGGCCCGACGCGCCGTCGCTCTCCCCGGGGCCATTCGTATTCTCTAATGGCACCGTCGTCGGCACCCACGCCGGGTTCGCGCGGTTCACGATCGGCCAGCGGCGCGGGCTCCCCGGCGGGTTCCGCGAGCCGATGTTCGTGGTCGCCATCCGCCCGGAGGATCGCGCGGTGGTGATCGGCCCGCGCGAGGAGCTCCTCGGACGCGGCGTGATCGCGCGCTCCGTCAACTGGCTCGTCGATGCGCCAGCCGTGGGCACGCGCGTCGAGATCCAGGTGCGCCATCGCGCACAGCCCGCGGCCGCCGAGCTCGTGCGCGTCGACGGTGACGAGATCGAGCTCGCGCTCGACGAGCCCGTCGCGGCGATCACGCCCGGCCAGTCGCTCGTGCTCTATCAGGCACAGCGCGTGCTCGGCGGCGGACTGATCGAGCGCGCGGCGGGAACGCGAGCGCTGCCGGTCCGCGCGGCATAAGCACGCGGGCGCGGCACGCCCGATGCGCTCTCGTCGGTGAGCCATTCACCGGAGAGAGAGATGGACCGCTCGAAGCCGACGAACACGAACGAGCCGGTTGAGCCCGATCCGAACGACGTCGATCTGGATCGCGATCGCCGCAGCGCCGACGACGTCGCGCGCGACGCCAATCCGCCTCGCACGACCAAAGGCGGCGTGACCGCGCCGAAGTTCGGTTCAGCAGGAAGTGGTGGCTTGGAGCTCGAGCCCGGGCCGGAGAAGGACTGACTGCCGTCGGTGGTCCGTGGTCCGTAGTCCGTAGTTCGCCGTTACCACGGACCACCGACCACCGACCACGGACTAGTACTTCAATCCCCCCGCCTCCGCGAACTCGCGCATCGCCTTCTCCTGCTCTTCCGTCAGCTTGTCCGGCACGCTGACGTCGACCTGCACGATCAGATCGCCCTGGTGGTCGTCCTTCTTGATCCCCTGCCCGCGCACGCGAAACCGCTTGCCGTTCGCCGTGCCCGGCGGAATCCGGATCGCCACCTTCGTCCCGTCGAGCGTGCGCACGCTGATCTTCGAGCCGAGCGTCGCCTGCGCGATGTTGATCGGCACGGGCGCGATCACGTCGAGTCCCTCGCGCTTGAAGAAACGATCCGGTTCAACCTGGAACGTGATCAGCAGATCGCCCGGCGGTCCGTTCCGCGTGCCGTGACCGCCCTGCCCTTTCAGGCGGATCTTCGTGCCCGTATCCACGCCCGGCGGCACGGTGATGTTCATCTTCTTCCGAACGCGCACCTCGCCTGAGCCGCCGCACGTTGGGCAGCGCTCGCTCGGCACGGTGCCCTTGCCCAGGCACATGGGACAGGGGCGCTGCACGGCGAATCCGCCCTGCCCGAACGAGATCGTGCCGCGTCCCTGACACTCGGGACACGTCTGGACTTTCGCGCCGGGCGCCGCGCCGGTGCCATGGCACGTCGCACACTCCTCGTTCACCTCGAGCTCGATCGGCACCTTCCCGCCGAGTGCGGCGACGCGGAACGGAATCGTGAGCTGCGACTCGACGTCCTGCCCGCGCTCGGGCCCGCGCGAGCGCGCTCCGCCGGCCTTCGGCCCACCGCCGAACATCGAGCTGAAGATGTCGCCGAGCCCACCGAGGCCGCCGATGTCGAAGTCCTCGAACTTGAAGCTCTGCGCTCCGCCGGGTGGGAATCCGCCCGGCGGCGGACCACCCGCGCCGGGGCGACGCGCGCCGGCGCCGCCGAAGCCGCCGAACGCGCCGAGCTGGCGCATCTGGTCGTATTGCTTCCGCTTCTCGGCGTCGCCTAACACCTGGTAGGCTTCCGAGATCTCCTTGAACCGCTCCGCGGCCTTGGGATCGTTCGGATTCTTGTCCGGGTGGTGCTTCGCCGCGAGCTTGCGGTACTGCTTCTTGATCTCGTCCTGCGTCGCGGACGCGGGAACGCCGAGGACCGCGTAATAGTCCTTCGTCTGAGCCATGAGATCAGTACGTGGTCAGCCGTTCCACTGCTTCACGACGACACGGGCGGGACGAAGCAGCTGGCCGTTGAATAGATAGCCAAGCTGATACACGCGGCTCACGACGTGGTCGTCCTCCGGCGAGAGCGCGGGCTCCGTCGATACCGCCTCGTGCAGCGCGGGATCGAACGACTGATTGACCGGATCGACGATCTCGAGGCCGGCGCCCGTGAGCGTTTTCAGAAACTTCTTCTCGACCATGTCGACGCCCTGCACCACGGTGCCGGCGTCCACGGTCGCCGGGTCGACGTGCGCGAAGCGCGCGAGGTCGTCGAGCCCGTCGAGCAGGTGCTTCACGAGCTCGGCCTGCGCGCGCGAGGTGGACTCGGCACGCTCGCGCGCGGTGCGCTTGCGGAAGTTGTCGTACTCGGCGGCGAGCCGAAGATACTTGTCCTGCTGCTCGCCCAGCTGCCGCGAGAGGGACGACACCTGCTCGGACACACCCGGGTCCTGCACGAGATCGTCCTCGGCCGAAGTCTGCCCCGCGCCGCGCGCGAACGCGTCGTCGGAGTTGGGCGAGCCGGAGGCCGGATCGAGGTCGCTGTTGTCGCGATGCTCCATGGGATTTCCAATCGTACGAGAGAGATGCGGCGCTGGGCTCGCTACACAACGCCCGGCGCAGCTTGAAGTTTCGCTTTCCTGGGAGTGGGGTGCAACGGGCGTGCCCCCTACCGGTGCCGGTTTGGCAGACCGGCGACGGGAACTGCGTTTCATTGTGGAGTGCCGGGAACTGCCGTTAATCCCGGCCCGCCCGCGACGATGCCACGAGCCGCTGCCGGAGCAACTCCATCGTCCACTGGGCCGATCGCTGCCGGATCTCCTCCCGGTCGCCCCACAGCTTGAGAAGCTTCGTCTCCACCTCGCCGTTCACGTCCGCGGCGATCCAGACTGTTCCAACCGGCTTCTCGGGCGTTCCACCGGTGGGACCGGCCACGCCGGTGATCGCGATTCCGATGGTGGCGCGCGCGGCGCTCCGTGCGCCGGCCGCCATCTGGCGCACCACCGGCTCGCTCACCGCCCCGTGCTCCTCGAGCGTCGTCGGATCGACGCCGAGCAGCCCGCGCTTGAGATCGTTGTGATACGCGATCACGCCGCCGCGCACCACGTCGCTCGAGCCCGGGATCGCGGTGAGCCGCGCGCCGAGCAGGCCGCCCGTGCAGCTCTCGGCGACACCGACCGTCATGCCGCCGGCGCGACACAGATCGAGGACGACGGCGGCGAGGTCGGCGTCGCCTTCGCCGTAGATCGCGTCGCCGACACATTCGCGCAGGCGCGCGGCGGCGGACGCGAGGCGTGCGTCGGCTTCGTCGCCGGGCATCTCGCGCACGGTCAGCCGCAGGTCCACCCCGGCAATCGACGGGAGGTACGCCAGCGTGACGCCGAGCGGGCCGCCCGTCATGGCCTCGATCCGATCGGCGAGGAGCGACTCGCCGACGCCCGTCGTGCGGAGCGTGAGCGAGCGCACGACCGAATCGGCCGGGACGCGGTCGCGGAGGAGGGGGAGCAGCGTGTCGGCGAGCATGCCGCGCATTTCCCGCGGGACGCCGGGGAGCATGGCGACCCAGCGGCCGCGCTCGTCCTCGAGCCAGATGCCGGGTGCGGATCCATGATGATTCTCTAATTTCCGCGCGCCGTCCGGGATCATCGCCTGCTGCTTGTTGGACGCGGGCAGCGGGCGGCCGAAGCGGGTGCGCCAGCGCTCCTCCATCCACGCGACGTGCGCCTCGTCCAGGTGCATCCCGCGCCCGAAGATGGCGGCGATCGACGGCTTGGTGAGATCGTCGGAGGTCGGGCCGAGGCCGCCGGTTGTGATCACCGCGCCCGTGCGGTCGAGCGCCTCCCGCACCGCGGTCGCGATCTCCTCCGGGGTGTCGCCGACAGTGGTGCGACGGACGATGTGCATGCCGATCGACGCGAGCGCCCGCGCGAGGTGCGCGGCATTGGTGTCGATCGTGTAGCCGAGCAGGAGCTCGTCACCGATGGTGACGAGCTCGACCCGGCGGCTGACGATTGTCATTATGAAAGTGTTATTTCGATGGCGACGTCGCGAACACGGTGCCGAAGCTCCGCATGTACACGACCAGCGAGTACACGGTGAGCACCACGGCCGCCGCCATCATGATGGTGCCGACGGTCCCGTTGAACAGGGCGAACGCGCGCCACGGCATCGCCGTCCAGTGCTTCGATGCGGCGAGCGTCGCCGCCCAGAACCAGAAATACGCCGAGCCCTGCCAGATGAGCTGGAACCCCGTCTTCCACTTCGCCGGGCCGATCGCGGCGATCACCACGCCGCGCCGCGCCGCGGCCTGGCGGAACACCGTCATGAAGATCTCGCGGCCGAGCACGATCGCCACGATCCACCATGGGAGCCCCACGGGCCCCATCGGCGTCACGAACGGGAACGTGGTCGCGAGCAGGTACATCGGGATGAATGTGCCGACGAGCAGCGCCTTGTCGGCGAGCGGATCGAGGAGACGCCCGAGGTCGGTCTCCTCCTTGCGCGAGCGCGCGAGCTTGCCGTCCACGTAGTCGGTGATCGCGGCGATCGTGAACAACACGAACGCAACGAGCCGCAGCCCCCACGAGTTGGAGAACGGGAGGACGGCGATGAGCGGGGTCGCCGCGATGCGGCCGACCGTGAGCGCGTTCGGGAGATTCACGCCAACGACTTCAGAACCAGCTTGCTGACCGCCTTGAGGGTATCGAACACGCCTTCGCCGGTGACGGCCACCGCCTCGAAGTACTGCGCGCGCTCGATCCATTCGCCCGTGGGCAGCTGCTCCACGAGATTCTCGCCCGCGTGATAGGGATCCGGCGTGACGCGCATCTTCGCCGCGTCGGCCACCTCCCAGCCCGGGTTGAGCGCGGCCTGCAGATCGCGGATCGGCGAGGCGTTCGGCAGGTCGCGTTTGTTGTACTGGATCACGAACGGCATCTTCGTGAGATCGTACCCGTACTCCGCCATGTTGTCATACAGGTTCTGCATGGCTTCCTGGTTCGCTTCCATGCGCTCCATCTGCGAGTCGCCCACGAACACGATGCCGTCCACGCCCTTGAGTATGAGCTTGCGGCTCGCGTTGTAGTAGACCTGCCCGGGCACGGTGTAGAGATGGAAGCGCGTCTTGAACCCGCGAATCGTGCCGAGGTCCACCGGGAGGAAGTCGAAGAACAGCGTGCGCTCCGTCTCCGTGGCGAGCGAGATGAGCTTGCCGCGCGTGTCCGGCTGCACCTTGCCGTACACGTGCTCCAGGTTCGTCGTCTTGCCGCCCAGGCCCGGGCCGTAATAGACGATCTTGCAGTTGATCTCGCGCGACGCGTAGTTGATCATCGACATGGCTGTGGTCCTCTACTGGAACAGCTTGTCGATCTCGTCG
This sequence comes from Gemmatimonadaceae bacterium, assembly GCA_035547615.1. Taxonomy (GTDB): domain Bacteria; phylum Gemmatimonadota; class Gemmatimonadetes; order Gemmatimonadales; family Gemmatimonadaceae; genus JAQBQB01. Next base: position 6,001 of record DASZUN010000186.1, read on the forward strand.
TCGGCGCCGGCGAGAATGTTGGGAGCGGACGCGGCGCCTTCGGCGCGCGCGAACACCTGATCGAACAGTTGCGAGAGTTCGGTCACCGTCTGCTTCATCTTGAGGCGTACGAGCCCGAGCGTCGTGCGATTGTCGAACAGCACGACGAGAATGACCCGCCGCGCGATGTCGGCGAGATACATCGACTCCTTCTCGCCCTGATGGAACAGCGTGCTGAAGTCGTTCTCGCCGATCAGCTTCGCGAGCTGGTCGTTGGCGCTGAAGTCGGCCGCCGTCAGCGTGGCGAACGCCGTGGGGTCGAAGTTCGGCCGGTCGCCCACCGTGGCGATGAGCTGCCCCGTGCGGTCGACGATGAGCGCGCACCGGCCATTGCAGTCGGTGAGAAAGCGCTCCAGCGCGCTCGTGATCGCGCCGAAATCGTCCTCGGTGAAAGACCAACTGGCTGCGCCGACCGGCATCGCGAGGCTGTTCCTAGTCGAGAGTGGTGTGCATGCGCCGCAGCAGCCGCTGCGCCCGCCGGCGAAGCGCCGGATGGCGCTCCCAGCCGACATACTCGGCAAGAATACGCGCCGTGTCGAGCCCCGGCTGGCCCGCCAGATAGCCCAGCGCAGCCATGCGGCGCACCGGGCTGCTGCTGAACAACTCACGGCGGGATCGCCCGATCTGGGCGCTCCAGACCACGGCACCTAATACTAGACCGCCGAAGAACCCTGCCGTCACCGCGGTCGTCTGCTTCCGGTTCACATGGCCCTCCGGGCGGCCAGCGCCTGTGCGATCGTCACACCATCGGCGTATTCCAGGTCGCCGCCAACCGGCAGACCCCGTGCTATGCGCGACACGGGCACGCCAAGCGGCGCGATCTGCGTCTGGACATAGAGTGCCGTCGCCTCCCCCTCGAGACTCGGGTTCGTGGCCACGATCACCTCACGCACTCCACCCTCCGCATCCGTCTGGCTCCCACGCAAACGCTCGATGAGCGGCGCGACGGTCAGGTCGTCCGGTCCCACCCCGTCGAGCGGCGACAGGCGCCCGCCGAGCACGTGGTAGACGCCGCGGTACTCGCCCGCGCGCTCGATTGCGCTGATGTCCGACGCCTGCTCGACCACGCACACGACCGCCGCATCGCGGCGAGGATCGCGACAGATGGAGCAGAGCTCCTCCTCCGTCAGATTGAAGCAGCGTGCGCACGGGCGCACGCGCTCGCCGAGCGTGAGGAGCGCGGTCGCGAGGCGTTTGGTCTGATCCGTTGGCTGGCGGAGCAGGTGATACGTCAGGCGGAGCGCCGTCTTCCGGCCAATCCCCGGCAGACGCGAAAGCTCCGTCGCGAGGTCGTCGATCGCGGACACAGTGAATCCCGGCGCGGCGCGATGGCTAGAACGGGAGCTTGAACGGCAGCGGAAGCCCGCCCGTGAGCTTGCCCATCTGCTCCTGCGCCGCCGTCTGCGCCTTCTGTTGCGCATCGGAAATGGCGACGACCACCAGATCCTCGAGCATCTCGATGTCCGCGGGGTTCACGACACTCGCGTCGATCTTGACGCGCTTGATCTGTCCCGTGCCGGACACTTCGGCCGTGACCATGCCGCCGCCGGCCGCGCCGGACACGGTCGTCTGCTGCAGCTCGTCCTGAATCTTCTGGAAACGACCCTGCATCTCCTGCGCTTGCTGCAGGATCTTCATGAAATCGGGCATGTGTGAAACCTACCGATCGCGTTCGATGCGTCGCTAGTCCGCGACGTCGAGATCGAGTGCATCAATCGCGGCACTGAGCACCGGATCGCGCTTGCGCAGCGACGCAATCCGCTCGGCGCGGACCATCTCGTCGGTCAGCCGCTTGGGCGGCGCGGCCGCCGCCTCCGCGTCGCGCTTGAGATGCACGCGCTGGAGCGCCGGAAACCACTCGCGGAGCGTGGCGACGATCTCCGCGCGCCCGTCGCTGATCGACCGGGCGAAGAAGTCGTTCGGCTCATCGAGCTCGATCGTCAGGCCGCCCTGCGCGGTCACCGCCACGGGGGACGAATGCTCGAGCGCGGTCGCGAGCAGCTGCTTGCCCGCGCCCTTGAGCTGCTCGGTGAGCTGATCCCAGCGGCCGGTGATCTTGGGCAGCTCCAGTGGTTCGGCACCGGGCACCGCTGCGGGGCGCGCGGCCACCGGCGCCGGCGCCGCCGACGAGCGCTCCGCTCGCGGGGCCGGCCGCGCGGCGGC
>DASZUN010000187.1:0-10894 GCA_035547615.1 Gemmatimonadaceae bacterium
AGGCGCGCGGCGAGGCGCACGGCAAAGCTCTGAAAGCGGTGCCCGTGCGGACCGCATCAGCAGCCGCGATCGGGGACCGCCGGCCGAAGTGGCTCTGGCCGGGCGTCGGTATCGCCGCGGCGCTCGTCTTGTCGGCCGGCATCGTGATCGGCCGCCGGCTCGAGCGGACCTCGGGGCCGGAGACGATCGCATCGCGTCAGCCGGTCACGGTTCGGAGCGATTCGGCTGCCCCGACCGCCGTGGCGCAGCTTCCACAGAGCGACCATGCAGCGGATTCACCCGTCGACTCAACCGTCGCCCAGCTCCGTCAGGAGACGCGCAACACGGACCGGCGGGTTCACCAGCTCGCGTCGGCGCCGAACGGCTCGTCCGATCCGCTCCGCACCAACCTCGCATACCAGCTCGTCGTCATGCGCCATCTCGCAGGCGCCGAGGCGATGATCACGTCGTTCCGGTCCACGGCGGAGCGCGGCCAGCAGGACGCCGCGATGGCCAGTTGGGCGCGCGAGCTGCTCGGCACCACCCGCACGCTCGAGGCGTCGCCGGTCGCGCGCGACGCCGTCATGAAGCGACTCCTCGACGATCTCGATCTCGTGATCACGCAGATCGTGCAGTACACGACCCGAGGCACCTACGACCCCGGCGAGCTGCAGCTCATCGAACAATCCATCGACAAGCGCAGCGTGATGTCGAAGCTGCGCAGCACCCTGCCCGATCGCCGCATCGCGACGGGACTCTGAGGAACCAATCATGAAGAAGATTCTCTCTGTCGCTCTCGCCGCGGCCCTGGCGGTCGTGGTCGCGCCCGGAGCGGTGCGCGCCCAGGCGCAAGCCGGCACCTCCAGTGCGGCGGCCGACTCCGCGTATCGCGCCGCCCGGTCCGCCCTCACCGACGGCGACTATCGCCGCGCGGCGAACCTGTTCCAGCAGGTCAACCAGCAGTATGCCAGTTCGCAGATCGCCGCCGACGCCCTCTACTGGCGCGCGTGGTCACTGTACAAGTACGGCGCCGACAACCGCACGAAGTCCGATCTCGACGCCGCGCTCGCCTCGGTCGACGCGTACACGAGCCGGTACGGCAACGCCGCGACGATGGCGAGCGACGCCGCGGATCTGCGCACCCGCATCCGCAGCGCGCAGGCGTCGCTCGGCGACGCCTCGGCGGCCAGCGACGTCGCGCAGCAGACGACCAAACTGCGCACGCAGAGCTCGTGCGCCGGATCGCGCGCCGACCAGGAGACGCGGATGGCCGCGCTCGACGGGCTTCTCTCCATGTCGTCCGAGGATGCCGTGCCGATTCTCGAGGACGTGCTGAAGCGGCGCGACGCCTGCCGGGCCGAGATGCGCCGGAAGGCGGTCTTCCTCCTGTCGCAGAAGCGCACCACGAAGATCGTCCCGATGCTGCTCGACGTGGCGCGCAACGATCCGGACGCCGATGTGCGCGGCGATGCGATCTTCTGGCTTTCGCAGACGCGTTCCGACGCGGCAACGCCGGCGCTCGACTCCATTCTCTTCGCACCGAACACGGATCCGGAGATCCGGAAGAAGGCGATGTTCGCGCTGTCGCAGCTCAAGGATGACAAGGCCACCGCCGCGCTCCGCCGGGCCGCCGAAGACGAGCACATGTCGGACGATCTCCGCGAGCAGGCGGTGTTCTGGCTCGGCCAGTCCCACACGGTCGATCTCGCGTATTTCAAGACGCTCTTTCAGAAAACGCAGAACGAGGCGATCCGAAAGAAGATCCTGTTCGCGGTGAGCCAGACCAAGACGCCCGAGTCGGGCGCGTGGCTGCTCGACGTGGCGAAGGACAAGTCCGCCGACACGGAGATGCGCAAAGAGGCGATCTTCTGGGCCTCGCAGCAGCGCCTGATCGATCTCGATCAGCTCCAGGCGATCTACGATCAGGCGAAGGGCGATGACGAGGTGCAGAAGCAGGTGCTCTTCGTGTACTCGCAGCGCCGCGAGCCGGCCGCGATCGACAAGCTCATCGCGGTCGCCAAGGGCGACCCGAACCTCGAGCTGCGAAAGCAGGCGATCTTCTGGCTCGGGCAGAAGAACGATCCACGCGCGCATCAGTTCCTTCGCGACCTGATCAACAGATGAGAAAGATCGCCTCGGCGCTGGCGGCGACCATCGTCGCCGCCGGCGCGCTGGTGTCGCCCGCCGGCGCCCAGTCGCTCGCCAACCGTGTCGCCGCCGTTCGCGACGGCGTGGTGCACTTCCACTTCGCCGTGCGCTCGGACGTGTGCGGCAACAGCGAGACCGGCTTCTTCACCATGCGTGGGCGTGGAGCGGACACCGGCTGGCAGGGTCGCCCGTGCATCCACGGTCCGATGCAGGTGGAGCTCACGCGAAGTGCAGGTCGAACGAGCACCGTGCGCATCTGCATCGGGTGTGAAGCACGTGACGGCAGCGTCGAGGCGGGCGAGATCGCACCGGCGGAGGCGGCGCGCTACCTCGTTTCGGCAGCGCACTCGCTCAGTCGGCACGGCGCCAGCTCAGCGCTCGCCGCGGCCACGGTCGCGGATGGCGTCGACATCTCGCCCGAGCTCACCGCGCTCGTGCAGGATGGATCGGCATCGATCGAGACGCGGAAGGATGCGCTCTTCTGGCTCGGTCAGTCCGGAGCGCCGACCGCCAACCTGGCACGGCTCTATCCGCAGCTCGCGCCGATCGAACTGCGCGAGCAATTCACGTTCGTGCTGTCCCAGCGCCGCGCGGACAGCGCGGCGATCGAGAAGCTGATCGACGTCGCGCAACACGACCCGGAGCTCGACGTCCGCAAGAAGGCGATGTTCTGGCTGGGTCAGACGCACGACCCGAGAGCGATCCAGTTCTTCCGCAGCATTCTCGTGCGCTGAGCGCGCCGGAGGAAGAGATATGCGTTCGACCTTGCATCTGGTGCTCGGCGCGGCCTGCGCGTTGGTCGCGGGCAGCCGGACGTCCGTCGCGCAGTCGCTGGCGGAGCGCGTCGCCTCGAGCGACGGGCGGGTGGCCGTGATCTATCCCAGCAGACCGAGCGTGTGCGGTGACGGCCGCGGCTCCATCCGCCATCTCTTCGGGTATTCGCAGAGCCGCGCGGACGGTGTCGCGCTTTCGAGCGATGGAGAATGGGACGAGCGCCCCTGCGTGCACGGCCCTGCACGCGCGATCGCGGACGTTCAGGACGGCCAGGTCATACGCCTCCGCCTGTACGTCGGGCCGGACGACGGGTCCGTGCACGCCAACCGCACGGTGAACGCGTCGGTCGACGACGCGTCGGCATGGCTGCGCGAACTGATCTCCCGCAGCGAGGGGCGCGTCGCGTCGGATGCCGTCGTGGCGCTGCTCGCGGCCGACGCTCCTCCGCCGTGGCCATTTCTGCTGCGTACGGCGCGCGACGAGCGCCTGTCGCACGCCACGCGCAGTTCGGCGCTGTTCTGGATCGGCGCGGGAGTCATCGACAAGCTCGGTCTCGATGATGCCCGGGCGCGCACGGACGACGACCAGACGCGCGAAGCCGCCGTGTTCGCGCTGACGCAGGGGTCGAAGAGCCAGAGCGTGCCCGATCTGATCGATCTCGCGCGAAACGGCAAATATCCGTCGGTGCGGCGATCCGCGATCTTCTGGCTGGGCCAGTCGGGCGACCCGCGCGCCGCGGACGTCTACGCCGATCTCCTCGGCGTGCGCTGATTCAGCGCGCCAGCGACCGCCTCACGCGAGGAGCAGGAACGCGTCGTAGAGGGCGTGCGTCCAGGCCGTGATGCCAAAGCCGCGAAGCAGGTACAGCCCGCTGAACGCGAGCCCGCTGAGCGCCCGGAACACGAACGACTGGAGCTGGAACGGATCGCCGTACGGTCCGATGTAGTGGAACGCCGAGAAGACCAGGGCTCCGACGACCGCGGCGAGAACGCCGGCGCTGCGTCTGCCGAAGCCGAGCACGATGCGCGCGCCCGCCGCCAGGCCGCCGACCAGCAGCACGCGGAAGAAGAGCTCCTCGTACAGCCCCGCGCCGAGCGACAGCATCAGGCGCGTCGTCCAGCTCGTCTCGGCGATCGGGCTCATGCTCAGGGCCTTGAGCGAACCGAGGAGCTTGGCCGTCGTGATCCCGATGACGAAGCCGAACGCGAGCGCGAGCACTACCGCTTCGGCGAGCATGCCGGCGAACACGCCGGCACGGAGCGGCTGCCGGCTCTTCTTCAGATCCCGGATGACGAGCCCCACGCCGACGAGCACCACCACGGCCATGAAGATGGTCGAGCCGTACTGGCCGGCGACGAGCGTGAACAGGCCGCGGAGAATCGCGTCGGCGCCGTTGCGGAGCTCGGGTTTGCCGGGCTGCGCGAGCAGCGCGGCGAGCGCCTCGTAGCCCACCAGGAGCGGGAGCGCGAAGAGGATGCTGTATCGGTGCGATCGGCTCGCCGTGTAGTAGGACGCGCCCTTCCCCGCCCCGCCGGAGTGTGCTGTGGCCATGGCAGACAGTACGCTAGTCACCAGCCGGAAGTTCTGCTCGGCGTGGCCGCCGAGATTGCGGAACCCCGGCCCGGCATATAGGGTACGAATGCCCGTCGCGATCAACGCGACCGAGAACGTCAGTCGAACCCGAAACCGAGGAGGTGATCCATTGTCTAACGGAACTCGTAACGGCAGGATCGCCGGAAGCCGCTAAGCTTCGTATTGCTTGGCGCGCCGGAAGCCTGTCAGTTCCGGTGCAAACACTCGTGAGGCCCGCCGCGATCCGCGGCGGGCCTCGCTTTTTTTCTGCGCGCTTTCCATCGGCCCTAGGTTTTCGGTACACGCACAACCATGGAGTCTCGATGGAACCACGAGTCAACTACGCCGTCGGATCGCCGGGCGCCGCGCAGGCGATGCTCGGCGTCGAACGATACACGCGCAACTGCGGTCTCGAGCACTCGCTTCTCGAGCTGGTCAAGATGCGCGCGTCGCAGATCAACGGCTGCGCCTACTGTCTCGACATGCACAGCAAGGACGCGCGCGCCGCCGGCGAGACCGAGCAGCGCCTCTACGTGCTGTCGGCGTGGCGCGAAGCGCCGTTCTACACGCCGCGCGAGCGCGCCGCGCTCGCCTGGACCGAGGCGGTGACGCTGATCGCCCAGGGCGGCGTCACCGACGAGCAGTACGCCGACGCGCTGAAGCATTTCACCGAGAAGGAGCTCGTCGACCTCACGATGGCCGTGATCACGATCAACGGCTGGAACCGGCTCGCGATCACCTTCCGGTCCGACGTGGGCAGCTACCAGCCCAAGACGTAGTGCTCGCGGAGCACGGGTGCGCTCACCGGCCCGTGCTCCCGAACCCGCCCACGCGATCGGTCGTGACGTTCACGGGGCCGCGCTCCACGGGCAGCACCTCGTAGCGCGCGAGCACCATCTGCGCGACGCGCTCCCCGTGTTCGATGCGGATCGCGTGCGGCATCGGATTGCGCACGATCACCATCCATTCGTCGGGATAATCCGAGTCGATCGTGCCGGGAGCATTGGGGATCTGCAGCCCCTTCTTGAACGACGTCCCGCTGCGCGGCCGGATCTGTGCCTCGATCCCCTGCGGCAGGCGAGCCTTGAAGCCGAGCGGGATCAGGGCGCTCACGCCGCTGTCGAGCGAGAAGACGTGGAGACCTGCCTCGTCGTTGGCCGCCGTGTCCCACGTGCGCGTGCCGTCGCTGCACTTGATCGCCCGCCCGGTGAGATACGCGCACAGGTCGTAGCCGGCGGAACCCTCCGTCGCACGCTTCGGCGGCTGGGCATCGGCGTGGAGGAGCTCGATGGTGAGTTGCATCGCCACAATGTAGACCCGCGGCCTTGCTTCGCCCAGCATCCACGCGGTAGCGTCACGCATGCGATCCTCCTTCCCCCGACTGCTCCCCGCCGCGCTCGCGCTGCCGCTCGTCGCCGCGAGCGGACCCGCAACGGGCGATCCCATGATGGGCCCCGGAATCTCGCGCGAGCTCGCCGCTGCGCGCGCCGCGCTCGTCTCGAACGTTCGCTACGACCTCACGCTCGACGTCGTCTCGCGCGACACGGCGACCGGCGCCGTGACGATTCGCTTCCAGGCCCGCCGCCCGGACGACGTGATCGTCGACTTTCGGGGCCCGTCGCTCACCGCCGTCGCGGTGAATGGTCGCGAGGCGCCGACGACGTTCAACGGCGCGCACCTCGAGATCCCGAAGTCCGAGGTGCACGCGGGCGAGAACACCGTCACGGCCCGCTTCAAGTCGCTCATCGCGCCCGCCGGCGCGAGCATCATCCGATTTCACGACGACAAGGACGGGAGCGACTACCTCTACACGCTCCTCGTTCCCTCCGACGCCAACGCGCTCTTTCCGTGCTTCGATCAGCCGGACCTCAAGGCGCGGCTCACGCTCTCGTTGACCGTACCCACGCCGTGGCGCGCGCTCGCGAATGGCATCACGGAGCGCGTCGACACGAGCGCCGGCGCCGCGACCTACCACTTCCGGCAGACGGATCCGCTCCCCACGTACCTGTTCGCGTTCGCCGCGGGGCCGTGGACCGAATTCACGGGCGGACCGCGCCACACGGCGCTCTGGGTACGCGCCTCGCGCGCTCGGGAGGTCGAAGTCGACTCGCTCCAGGATCAGGTCGGCTCGGCGCTCACCTCCCTCGAGCGCTACTTCGGCGTGCCGTATCCGTTCCAGCAGTTCCAGTACATGCTCTCCCCCGCCTTCCCGTTCGGCGGCATGGAGCACCCGGGCGTCACGATGTTTAATGAGGAATCTTTTATTTACCGCGAGCCGCCCACGCTGAGTCAGCGGCTCGGCCGCCGGGCCACCATCTACCACGAGGTCGCCCATCAGTGGTTCGGCGATCTCGTCACGATGCGCTGGTTCGACGACCTCTGGCTCAAGGAAGGCTTCGCGACCTACATGGCTGCGAAGATGCAGGACATCGAGGGCCTGCCGAATCCGTGGATGTCGTTCTACCTGCGCAACAAGCCCGCCGCGTACGACGTCGACCAGACGTCCGGCACGACGCCCGTCTGGCAGCAGCTCGCGAATCTCGACCAGGCCAAGAGCAACTACGGCGCGATCGTGTACAACAAGGCGCCGGGCATTCTCAAGCAGCTCAACTATCTCGTGGGCGACTCGGCATTCCGCGCCGGGCTGCACGAATTCCTGCTCGCGCACCGCTACGGCAACGCCACCTGGCGCGATCTGCTCGGCGCCGTGGGCCACGCGGCGCACCGCTCGCTCGACGATTGGGGCAAGCAGTACATCCTGCGCCCGGGCATGCCCGTGCTCGAGCAGCATGTCGACATCGCGAACGGGAAGATCGCCCGGCTCATGCTCGTGCAGCATCCGGCCCAACCGCTCTCCGGTCCCGGCGTGTGGCCCATGCGCACGGAGCTCGCGCTCTGGTCCGGCCGCGCGGGCCTCGCCTCCATCCCGGTCGAGATCACGGCGGAGACGACGTTCGTGCGCGCGGCGGTCGGCAGGCCGGCCGCGGACTTTGTGTTCGCGAACGAGAACGACAACGCGTACGGCCTCGTGATGCTCGATCCGCGGAGCACCGCGTGGCTCCTCGACCACGTGGGCGAGGTAAAGGACAACTTCCTGCGCGCGATGCTCTGGGGCGCCATGTGGGATCTCGTGCGCGAGGCGCGCCTCGAGCCCACGCGGTTCATCGCCGCCGCACTGCGGGCGCTGCCCGCCGAGCAGGACGAGCAGATCGCCGCCGGCATCGTGGGGCGCCTGACGCGGGCGACCTCGGGCTATCTCTCCGACGCGCAGCGCGCGAACGTGATCGGCGACGTCGAGCGCGTGTTGCTCGCGAACGCGTCCGATCCGCATCGCAGCTATGGCGTTCGGAAGACGGCGCTCGACGCGTACATCGGCGCGTCGCGCACGCCAGAGGCGCTCGCGCACGTCGCCGCGTGGCTCGACAGCACGTCCACGGCGGGCATCGCGCTCCGGCAACCGACACGGTGGTCCATCGTCACGCATCTGATCGAGCGCGAGGTGCCGAACGCCCCCGCGCTGCTGGCGAGCGAGTCGCGTCGCGATACGACGGTGAATGGAAGGCGCAGCGCGTTCGTCGCCGCGGCGGCGCAGCCGTCACCCGACGTGAAGGCGCGCTACTTCGATCGCTACTTCCGCGACTCGACGCTCAACGAGGATTGGGTCACGGCGAGCCTGCGCGCGTTCAACGATCCCGAGCATGCGTCGCTCTCACTGCCCTATCTGCTGCCCGCCCTCGACAGCTTGCCGTGGATCCAGCAGAATCGCCGCATCTTCTTCCTCGGCTCGTGGCTCGGCGCGTTCATCGGCGGCCAGCGTTCGCCCGAAGCGCTTCACGAGATCGACGCGTTTCTCGCCTCGCGCAAGAACCTGCCGCTCGACCTGCGGCAGAAGGTGCTGCAGACGCGCGACGATCTCGAGCGCACCGTGCGGATTCGCGCCAAGTACGCGGGGGCGACGGCGATGTGAGCCGCGGAGCATGCGGCTGGGCGGAAACGCGCGGCCGGCAAAAAAAACGGCCCCGAGCTCATCGGGGCCGTTTTCCATTGCACCGCGGAACTCAGCGCGTGCCGGTCGCGCTGAGCGTCGTGTCGGCTTCGCGGCGCGCCATCCACATCGGCTTCACGACGCAGTTCTCGAAATCCTGCCCGCGACAGGTGGACTTCGCGGCGAGCTGCACCTGGCGCCGCACCTCGTCGGGATAGGCGTGGCAATCCTTGGTGATGCGGCCGTTCACGCAGCCGTTGTAGCCCAGGAGCGCCTTGCGCCACGCCGCGCTCTGATCGTCCACGAGCTCGGCGGCCTTGTTCGCGACCCAGCCGAGGATGTAGATGCCGTACTTCAGGTTCGTGGAATCGGCGTGCAGGTTCGTGCCGAACATGTGCCCGAGCGCGCCGCGCCAGTGCTTGGGGTACACCTGCATGAGCCCGACGGCGCCCACGCGCGATCGCGCGCTGGACTTGAGCTCGTCATTCTCCGTGAGCATCACGCCGAGCACCAACGCGGGCGGAACCTTGCGGGTGTAGGCTTCGCGGACGGCGACGTCGGCGAGCGAGCGCGCACGAGCCTGCGACACGTGCCCGGTGCGGAGCAGGTCCATCATGAACAGCTCGCGGTCGAGCAGGAATTGCGGCGTCCTGAGCGCGACCTCCGCCGGACCGTGCAGCCACGGTGCGCGCAGCGCGGTGGAATCGACGTAGGTGTGGGCCAGAATCGCGGACGCGACTGGCCCGCGCGACATGTAGTAGGGCTTGGTCAGCGTCACCGCCGCGACGATCGCGGCGAGCGAGGCAATCGCGAGCGCGATCTGTGACCAGACAGTACGTGGGGATCGAATGACAACCTCCTGGAACCGCGTGGGGCCGGTGGGACTTGCTGGGCAAAGCGGCCCCGGCAGTGCTGACACACGTCACTAAATCTACCGACCTCGGCGGACCAGAGTTCCAAACGCGTCCGCCGAGCTCAGCCAATTGCTTGAATGGCAATGTGTTAGCTGATTTCACCATAGCGCGGATCCGGTGCTGCCGCAACCCGGCGGCGCGATCCCACCATGTGCGGGGTAGTTCCTGGACACGGCATCTTTCTTGTCAGTGTCAGCCGACAACATGGGCAGTCCCATCACCAGCACCGACTTGGAGATCGACTCACCCGACCGTGCACCGCGTCCGCGCGGGCCACGCATCAAGCACAAGCGGCGCATGCCGATCGCGGCGCGGTACACGCTCGCCTTCGTCGCGCTCGTCGTGCTCACGGTGCTCGTGCAGGTCGGCGTGCACATGGCGCGCACCGATCCGCGCGACGCGCGCGCGATCACCGAACGCGAGCTGCGCGTCAACACGCTCGAGCCGGGCGAGCACGTGGTGCGCATGGTCTCCGTATTCAAGCGGCCGGCGATCGACTACTTCCGCGCGACACGCGGCTTGCTGGTGCTCACCAACAAGCGTCTGCTGTACCTTGGCCTGGAGCCGCGCGACCTGCTCGCCGCCCCCGACCTGCCGCCGACGTTCGAGGAGCGCGATTTCCCGCTCGACACGCTCGTGCACGTGTCGAGCGGCCGCACGTTCTTTGGCCTCGCCAAGGCGATCGTCATCAAGACGCCGACGGAGGCGCTGCGGCTCGGCGTGCCATCCGGCGTCTGGCCGAAAGCCAACCTCATGATCGTCGCCATGCAGGTGCGCCACGACAAGGCGCTCGCGCAGAGTGCGCAGCAGCGGGCGTTCCTCGCCAAGGCCGAAGCCGAACGCCGCGCGGCAGAAGCCGAGCGGAAGAAGGCGAAGTACTACACCGTGCGACGCGGCGACGCGCTCGGCAGCATCGCGACCATCTGGAACACCACCGCCGACAAGCTCCGGGCGTGGAACAAGCTGCCCGACAACCGCATTCGGGTTGGCGAGGTGCTGCTGGTGAAGCCGGCGACCTGAGGGCCTAGGGCGTGGCGAGCGCCGGCGCGATCAGGCCCCGGCACTCGCCGAATCCGATGCGGCGGTGCCCGGCGCGCTCGCAGTAGCCGCGCATGATCACCTCGTCACCGTCCTGCAGGAAGCTTCGCGTTTCGCCCGTGGGCAGCTCGACGGGCTCGGTGCCCCGCCACGCGCGCTCGATCAGCGAGCCGCGCGATTCTTTCGTGGGCCCGGACACCGTGCCGCTGGCGAGCAGATCGCCCGGTTGCAGGTTGCACCCGTTGCTCGTGTGATGCGCCACGAGCTGCGCCACGGTCCAGTACATCTCCGTGAAGCTCCCGACGCTCAGCCGCACCGGCGGCAACCGGCGCGCGCGCATGTCGGCCGACGCGAGCCAGACCTCGAGCGTGAGGTCGATGCCGCCCGAATTAGTATCATTCTGCGAAAAAAGATACGGCAACGGCGCCGGGTCGGCGGCGGGGCGCGGGTACGCCCGCGCGCGGAACGGCGCCAGCGCATCGAG
>DASZUN010000188.1:0-22020 GCA_035547615.1 Gemmatimonadaceae bacterium
GGGGGCGTAGTGCTGCGCGACCAGCCGTCGGCGGGTCCGGTCGCGCTGCGCGATCTGGAACGGCGTGGGCTGCGCGCGGGGCTCGAGCCGATGCAGCACGCGCGCGCGCGGCTCGTGTACCATCGTCAGCCCGGCGCGGGCCAGCCGATAGGAGAACTCGGCGTCTTCCGCGTAGGCGAAGTACGATTCGTCGAACCCGCCCAGCCGCCGCAGCACGTCGGCACGCACGAGGAAGCAGCACCCGCAGATGAAGCTCACCGCCGACCGCGGCTGATCCGGCGCGGCCGGCTCGTCCTCGTGCAGGTGGAGGCCGAGCGCGCGCCGCGGCGAGAACGCGCCGCCGCCGTACCAGATGCGCTCCGGCTCGTCGAAGTACAGGATCCGTGGCGCCGCGGCCGCCGCGCCGGTCTCCTCGGCGGCGCGCACGAGCAGGTCGACGGCCGAGGGGTCGATCACGGTGTCGTCGTTGAGCACGAGCACATAGTCGGCGCCGCGCTCCAGCGCCCAGGTGAAGCCGCGGTTGTTGCCGGCCGCGTACCCGAGATTCGTGCCCGTCTGCAGATACGCCACGTCGGGGAACCGCCGATGCAAGCGCGCGCCGGAACCGTCCGGCGACGCGTTGTCGACGAGCAGCACGGTCAGCGCGTCGTATCGAGACGCGGCGAGCGACTCGAGACACGCGGCCGTGTCGTCCTCGCTGCACCAATTGAGCACGATCGCGGTGACGCGTTGAGACATGCGTGACGGGACGGTGGATCCGGCTCAGATGGCGGGTTTCGGCCCCTGCCACAAATCGACGAACAGGCCGACGGTGAGCGCAAGCACGATGGCAAGCACCGCGCCGACGAGCAGCATCACCGGCTTCTTGGGGTACGCGGGATCCTCGGCGTTCGCGATGCGCGGTGCGTCGACGATCTTCACACGATTCTGCCGCAGCACGTCCCGGAGCTGCGCCTGCTTGAGCTGCTTCTGCAGCGCGATGTACGTGGTCTCCAGGATCGTGCGGTCGCGCAACAGCCGGCCGTACTGCATGGCCTCGGCGGGCATCGTCCGGAGCGTGTCCGTCAGCCCGGCGACCGTTTGCGCCGTCGTGCGCAGCTCCTGGTCGAGGCTCTCGAGATACTGCGGCCCCACGGAGTACAGCTGCTGCTCGATCTGCGTGATGCGGTCGGTGAGCTGCCGGTACTCGTCGTTGTTCGCCGTCCGGCGGACGCCGAGCTGGGAGCGCTTGTTCTCGAGGTCGACGAGCGACTGTAAGAGATCTTGAATCGCGCGGTTCGTGATCAGCGACGGGAACGTCGCGAGCTGCCGATACGCCGCCGCGTCGCTTCCGCCCTTCGAGCGCTGGTCGATGATCGCGAGCATGCGGGCCAGCGCGTTCCGCTCCGTGCTGATCTCGTCCACGTGCGCGCTCAGCGCACTGATGCGCTTGATCTGCGCGCTGGCCTGCTCCTCGGGAGCCACGAGCCGGCTCTGTTCCTCGAATCCCCGGAGCGACTGTTCGGCGATCGCGAGGCGGCGGCCGGTGGAATCCACCTGGCCCTGGAGCACCGCCACCGTGGTCGTATCCTCCGTCCGCGCCATGCCCGTGCTGTACGTGACGTACTCGTGGATCAGCGTGCTCACGACCTGGGCCGCGAGCACGCGGTCCGGATCCTCGTACGAGATCTCGACCAGTCGGGATCCCCCCTCCTGGCGCGCGATCGACAGCCGCTTGTCCAGCAGCTTGTGAACCTGGTATCGCGGGAGGATGCGGACGACGATCTTCGCCGGTCCGGCGCCGTGCAACGTGGGGGAGAGCGTGAGCAGCGCCCCGCCGATGCGGACGCTGCTGCCCGGGGCGAGTCGAGCCGGGAGCACGGGCCGCGAGCCGTCATACGCGTTCCATTCGGGGCGGTACGCGCCATCGGCCTGCCGCTGCAGCGTGAGCTGCCCGTCGATGTCGATGCTCGGATCGAGGATCCGGGCCGCGAGCACGCGCGCGCGGCTGGCGGCGGGATCGAGCACGCGCACCGCGAGCGCGAGCGAGTCGATCGTCGCGTCCGAGATCCGGTCGCTCTGGAGAATCGCGATCTCCGTCGACAGCTCGTCGTTCGTGAAGCTGCCCAACAGACTGCCGGCGACGGGAGCAACCGCGCCCCCGGCGAGCCCGTCGGCGATGCCCGCGGCGGTCTCGCTCTCGATGCGGAGCCGCGCTTCGCTCCGATAGCGCGGCGTCCTGGTGAACGTCCACACGGCGACCGCGGCGAATGTCGTCGCGACGATGCCGCCCAGCAGCCATCGGCGGCGCAGCATGCGTCGGCCCAGCGCGCGCAGCGACTCGTCGGACTCCGCGACGTACAGCGACTGCGGGCCCGGCGTGTAGACCGTATCCGATACGGCGGGCACCGCCGGGGTGCCCCCCGCCGCGCCCGACGGGGACGACGGCGGCAGATTCGCGGCCGTCATCGAATGCCGACCGGCGTCGACAATGTCACGGAAAGCGAATTGTTCAACAGGTCGATACCGCCGGCGAGGCCGGGTTTGAGAACGAACGCCTGAAACAGATAGTTGTAGCGCGCCGCGTGCGCAAAGTCGACGGACAGGCGCTCACCGTGCCAGGTGAAGCTCCCCCGGGCACCCGCGGAGAGCGTCACGTCCTGACGTCTGAACTTGGGAACGATCGGCTCGAAGAGGACGCCGTTGTCCCAGCGGATGCGGCTGAGATAGACGCCCGCCCGCCACCGCCGCGCGAAGACGTCGCCGGCGAGCCACTGGCTCGAGGCGCCGGGGCCGATCGCTGCGCCGAGCGTCTGCCCACGCTCGGTGAATCCCTGCGGCACCGAGCGGCTCGTGTAGGTCGTCGCCACGGGCCGCAGGCGCAGCGAGGGATCCGGCTCCAGGTACGAAGCCTCGCCCTGGAGCTGGAAGTGCCGATCGGTCGCGAGCGGATGGGCCCACTGGAATCCCAGCGTGTAGCCCTCGGAATGTCCCGGATACTCGAGGAAGTCCTGCAGCGACAGCGGCTCCTCGAACCGCGCCCACTCGACGTAGGCCTCGAATCCGGCGGGCACGAACACCCAGCGGCCGAAGGCCGTGAACAGCTGGTCGCGCCCGGAGGACCGCGTCGTGCTGTCGGTGAACGGGTGGCCCACGGTCCGGAGCACGTCGAACGCGGCGCCCACCGGAAAGCTCGCGCCGGATCGGGCGGCCATCACCAGGCGGGTGACGCCGAGGGTGAGGCCGCTGTCCCCGGGCGGGGACCACGCCGCCACGATGCCGCTCAATGAGCGTTTGTTATTTGTGGAATTAGTATCAAAAAATGCTGATTCCGTCAGCTGCCCCACGATCCACTGGGCGTCGAACGTGCCGGCGCGGGTGCGCCAGGGGCGGCGCGTCTGCGCGAACAGATGCGGGAAGCCCGGCGCGTTGTCGCTGAGCGCGATCGCGTTCCGCACGCCCGGGCCCCACCAGAGATTCTCCGTGCCGCCGCCAAACGCCACGTTCGCGGCGTCGACGGTCACGCTGCTCTGGCCGGGAAACACCTGCCGCCGCGACCGGTTGCCGAATCGCAGCGGCAAGTCGATCGACTCCGGCAGCGGATGGAAGGGATTGGCCCACGCGCTGCGCGGCGGATTCGCGAACTGCTGCGGGTAGGGGATGACCTGGAAATCCAGGTTCTGCTCCGACACCGCGGTCGGCGCGATGAGGGCCCGCACCGGTCCATAATGGAAGTACGCGCCCGCGGTGATCGCGCCGTTCCAGCCGCGGCTTGCCCACAGATCGTCCTGGTTCAGCGAGTACGGCAGACCCGAGTTCCGGATCGCGCGCACTCTGGGCAGCAGGAGGCCGATCGACCAGCGGGCGCTGTCCCCCGGAAGCGTCGTGAACCGCGACGGCGTTCGGATCTCGAAGCCCGCCGTGCTCGACCTGCCGAGCAGCTGGTCCAGCCGCAGCCGCTCCTCCGATTCCCCGGTGAGCGCGAACACCGAGCCCGCCCCGACACGCTGGGCGTGGGCGGCGTGCGGCAGCGCGAGGAGCAGTGCGAGCGCCGCGCGCGTGCAGTGTGCGATCGACCGTCGTGACAATGGGTGCCGTGAATCGAGGGTAGCTGACATGTACGAGCCGATACTAAGCTTAGGAATGTCGCCTCAGCAACGCAGATGGTCGAGTATCTCGCGAAATCTTCCGGTCCTGGGGCTCGTGCTCGCGAGCGCGAGCGTCCGGGCCGCCGCGCAAGTTCGCTCGCAGCTCGATCTCGGCGGTGCGTCGATCGAGGTCGGTGGCGAGGAAGAGCGATACCTCCGCGTGCTCCAGATCGCGGGCAAGGCGCCGCTGACGCCCTGGACGGTGCAGCCGTTCTCGCCGACGCAGACCGCCGCGTTGCGCAAACTCGGTCCGAATCCGTGGGAATCCCGGTACGATAGCACGTCCCGCGAGCACGCCGCGTCCGTGCTGCGACCGAAGGCGCGCGTCATCGGAAATTCGACGTTTCCGTTTCAAGACGGGCCGGGCCCAACGTGGGCGGGCCGCGGGCTCACGGGAGAGGTCGAGGGGGGCATCGCCGCACGATGGACCGTGGTGCACTTCCAGCTCGCCCCCACTGCGTTTCTCGCGCAAAACCTGTCATTTGCCCTCGCGCCGAACGGCCGGACTGGTGACCAGCGCTTCGGCGACGCGCGCTTCCCGCTGCAGATCGACGCACCCCAACGGTTCGGCAGCAAGGCGTATGGGCGCATCGATCCAGGCGAATCCTCGCTCTCGGCCGACGCGCTTGGGCTGTTCGTCGGCCTCTCCTCGGCCGCGCAGCGTTGGGGTCCGGATCGCGAGTTTCCGCTCGTGCTCGGGCCAAACGCCGGCGGCTTCCCGGAAGCCTTCGCCGGAACGAGCAAGCCACTCGATCTGTGGCTCTTTCGCGTGCACGGGCGCGTGGTGTACGGCGAGCTCGGGCAATCCGCGATCGCGGCGCCGGTACTGGGAGAGCGGCGGCGGTTCGGGTCGGGTTTGGTCGGAACGATTCTGCCGCGCGGCGTGCCGGGGCTCGAGCTCGGAGGCTCGCGGTTCATCCATGAAGAGTGGCCGGCCGGCGGTCTGACCCTGCACAGCTTCACGCGCCCGTTCTCGGCGGCGGGCAATCTCCTGGGGTCGTCGTCGGCCGACAATCCGCGGACCGAGAACCAGGTTGCATCGTTCTTCGCGCGATGGGCGCTGCCGTCGGCGAAGGCGGAGTTCTACGGCGAGCTGTACCGCGAGGATTTCTTCGGCAAGTTTCATCGAGCGCCCGGCTCGCTCATCGAGAAGCCCGACGACTACGCGTCGTTCGCCTTGGGTTTTCAGCGCGTCTTCGTCTCGAACGAACACCACATCCGGCTGGTCCGCGGCGAACTGGTGAACGGCGAGATCTCTCACCAGGAACGCGATGCGCGCGGGTTCACCATCCCCTTGCCCCCGTACATTCACTCCGTGGTCACCCAGGGCCACACGGTGAACGGCCTGATCCTGGGATCGCCCGATGCATACGGCGGATCCGGCTGGCGGCTCGGCGTGGACGACTACACGTCGTCGGGACGCCGGTCGTTCACGTTCGAGCGGAGTCTCCGATTCGACTGGCTCCCCGGCACCGCAACGGGCACGTCGCTCGTGCATCCCGACGTGATCTACGACGTGCGCGCCGAAATGCTGCGGTTCGCCGGCCGCCGTGACATCGGCATCACGCTCATCCCTGCCGTCGATCTCAATCGCAATCTGGTCGCCAAGCACGACGTGCTGAATCTGACGGCGGCGGTCACGGTCCGCGGCTGGTGACGTCAGCGGCGGATCAACGCGATGACGATGCCGGCGGTCGAGATGAGCGTCGAGGCGAGGAATTGGCCGTTTCGCTCCACCCAGGGACGGCGATCGACGAAGATCTGATCATTCGACTTCACGCCGGCCTGGAGAAGCAGGCTTTCCACGGACGCCGAGTTGACGATGGTCTTGCCCGCGCGCACGACACGCACGCGGCGCAGGTCGCCCCCCGGTGTGGCGCCGCCGGCCAGCGCCACCAGGCCGGCGAGGCTCAGGGTCGGGTCCGCGAGATAGTTTCCCGGTTTCGTGACTTCGCCCAAGACTTGCACTCGGCGCAACGGCGTGAGGACGACTGAGGGATTGCGCAACTGCTCGCCGTAGGCGGTGAGGAGCGAATCGCGCAGTCCGTCCCACGGCCGGTTGACGACGCTCAGGGAACCCAGCATCGGCAACGTCAGGCGCCCGCGTTCGTCGACCTGGAACTCGCCGCTCAGATCCTTTTCGCGCCAGACCTCGACCCTCACCACGTCGCCCGGTTCGAGCGAGAATGGCTGATCCGCCCTCGACACCGGTGCGGGTGTCGGTGAGGGCGCGGGTGAGGCGCAGCCGATGGCGGCCGCGGCAAGCAGGAGACAGGCCAATCGCATGTACGGGATCCTGAGTGAGCGCAATAACGTACGCTAACCCGCGTCGTCGAACCGTGGCAGGGCCGGCCAACGACGGTCGGTGGTTTCGGGCCGACCGCGTGTCATTATTGTACATCGCCGTGACCCCATCAATCGCTTCGACGCTGTGACCACCGCCGCACCCGGTTCCGCGACTCCCATCGAAGCAGGACTCGATGAAAGTCGCCGCACGCTGTTCAAGAACGCGAGCTCCCTGTTCGCCGGTCAGGCCGTGGGCCTCGTGGTGCCGCTCCTCACGATTCCGTATCTGGCTCGCGTCCTCGGGCCAGCGGCCTGGGGCCCGGTCCTCGCCGCACAGGCGCTCGGGTACTGGCTGCTGCTCGTCTTCGAGTTCGGCTTCGAGCTGTCCGGGACGCGAGCCGTTGCTCGGGCCCGCGCTGGCGCCGAAGCGATGAGCGAGGTGGTGCATGGAGTTCAGAGCGCCAAGGCGCTCCTCGTGGTGGGCGCGGCGCCGCTGGTCGCGGCCATCATCATCCTGGTTCCGTCGTTGCGGCACAACGCGGAGTTGATCGGCTGGGCATTCGCCTTCGCCGTGCTGCGCGGCCTCAGCCCGTTGTGGTTCTTTCAGGGGATCGAGCGGGTGCACGGCGCGGTGGCGGTGGACACGGTGACGCGCGCCCTCGCTGCGCTGGCGGTTTTCGCGGTCGTTCGCGACCCGAGCGACGGATGGCGGGTCATCGCGCTGCAGGCGTTGTTCGCCGCGGTGGCGCTCGTCGTGCTGACGCGAGGCCTCAATCGCCACGTCAGATTGCGCCGGCCTGAATTTGGCGCGGCTCGTCGTACGTTGCGGGAAGGTTCGAGCATTTTCGCCTGCCGCGCCTGGTCCGGTGTGTACATCCAGGCAAACGCGTTCGTTCTGAGCCTTCTGGCCGGTCCGGCCGTCGTCGCGTTCTTCGGCGCCGCCGAACGGATCGTGCGTGGGGCGATCAATCTGCTGCAGCCGCTCACGCAGGCGTTCGTTCCACGCGTCAGCTTCCTGCACGCCTCCGATCAGAGCGCCGCGCGACGGACCGTGCGGCACGCCCTGCTGGCGGTGGGGCTGTTCGGCGCGGCCATCGGCCTGGTGGCTGTCGTCGCGGCGCCGCTGCTCGTGCACGTGCTCCTCGGCAGCGGATACCTGGCGGCCATCCCGGTGCTGCGGCTGCTGGGCGCACTGCCGCTGCTCATCGCCGTGAATACCGTCATGGGGCTGTACTGGGCGATCCCCTTCGGTCACGAGCGGCTGCTGCTCGGCGCGATCGTCGCGGCCGGCGTCGCGAATGTCGCTGCCGCCATCGTCCTCGTGCCGCACTGGGGCGCCGCCGGCATGGCCGTGTCGGCGATCATCGCCGAAGTCGTCGTGTTCTGCGTGCTCGGCTCCCGCTACGTGCAGCGCGGCGCATGACTGTCGACATCATCTGCGCCGTCTTCGACGGCGCCCAGTATCTGCCCGAGTTTCTCGCCAGTCTGCGCGCGCAGACATACGCCGATTGGCGGCTGTGGCTTCGCGATGACGGATCGTCCGACGAGTCGCCGGCGCTCTTGCGACGCGAGGCGGCGCAGGATGACCGGATTCGGCTGCTGGAGCACGATTCGCCGCGACTTGGCGCGGCGCGCTCGTTCGACTGGCTGCTCGCCCGCACGCCCGCCGACGCGCACTACGTGATGTGCGCCGATCAGGACGACGTGTGGCTGCCGCGGAAGATCGAGGGTACGCTGCACGCGATGCGGCGCGCCGAAGCGGAGACGCCGGGGGCGCCGGTGCTGGTGCACACCGATCTCACGGTGGTCGATGCCGTGCTGCGGCCCGTGCACCCGTCGTTCTGGACGTACGCCGGCATGGACCCCGAGCCGGCGACGCTTCGGCGGTTCATCGTTCGCAACGTGACGACCGGTGCGACGCTCATGCTCAATGCGCCGCTTCGCGTGCTAGCCGCCGACGCGCCCCCGGAAATGCTGTTCCACGACTGGTGGTATGCGTGCGTGGCCGCGAGCTTCGGCCGGATCGTCGCGCTGCGTGAGCCGACGGTGCTCTATCGCCAGCACGGGGGCAACGCGGTGGGCGCACGCAACGGCCGCCTCACGCTCGATCGCGTGCCGCGCGGCGTCGCCGCCGGCGTGCGGAACGCGCGCGAGTTTCGTCGCGGGCTGCGCCAGACGGCGGCGCAGGCGCGCGCGTTCCTCGATCGGTTTGGCGACCGCTTGAGCGAGTCGGATCGGGAATTTCTGAAAGCCTATTCCGAGATTCCGTATCAGCGTTTCGTTCGCCGCAAGCTCGACCTGCTCCGTTTTCGCGCCTTGCCCGAGCATGGGCTGGTCCGCCGGCTGGGGGTGTTGCTTCGTGGCTGATCGCGCGAGGCCGTCATGAGCGGCCTGCTTCTGGCGCTCTGGATCGCGTCGATCGGCGCCGACCGGATCGACTTTCTCGGCGGCCATGGATCGTTCCGGTTCACGCCGTTCATCCTCATGACGCCGATCGTGGGAATCGCGGAGCTGCTGCGCCGTGCACGCCTGCAGCGGCCGCTCCAGATCTCGTCGAGCGTCCTCGGGTACGCGGCCGTGGTGTCGGCGTTGATCACGGTCGCCTTCGTGTCGGTATTCGGCGCGCAGGAGCTGCCGGAG
This sequence comes from Gemmatimonadaceae bacterium, assembly GCA_035547615.1. GTDB lineage: Bacteria > Gemmatimonadota > Gemmatimonadetes > Gemmatimonadales > Gemmatimonadaceae > JAQBQB01. The sequence continues at coordinate 9,054 of DASZUN010000188.1, forward strand.
TCGGCGGCGCGCGCCGCGCTGCTCCTGTCGCAGGTGCTTGGCACGTTTGCCATCGCCGTGCTCGCGCGTGACCGCGACGATTTCCTGCTGCTACTGGCACGCGGCGCGTTGGCCTGCCTCGTCGTGTACGTGCTGTTCGACGTCGCCGAGGCGCTGTGGTGGATCGGCCGCTGGCCGCCGACGATGCGCTTCGGGCCGGCGATCGTGCACTTCGACTCCCTGCAGAACGCCGGACCGATTCCTCGTCTCGCCGGTCCGGTGGCGGACGGCAATCGCGGCGGGTTCGTGCTGCTGTTCTACATCGCGGCGATCGCACGCGGCGAACGCCGCGTCTGGCTGCGCCGGGCGGGCATCACGCTGGCCGTGCTCCTGCTCGCGGCGACGATCTCGCGGTCGGCGACGCTCGGCGCGGTGGCGGCGTTGGGGATGGCGCTGTGGACGGGCCGCGTTCGCGTCACGCGGCGCGTCCTGGCCGTCGCCAGCCTGCTCGCCACGGCGGCCGTGGCGGCGGTGCTCGTCCGGCCCACGCTGCTCGACGACGTCGCGGCGATGGAGTACTCGCCGCTGGCGGAGCGCGTGTCGCCCGACGTCGGCTCAGCGCGGGCGCACGTCGCCGTGATCGAACGCGGACTGGAGAACGCGACCGAATCGGTTCGCCGGGCGAGCATCGGGCTGGGATATGGCAATGCGTACGTGGTGCTGCAAGACATCTTTCCCGGCAACAAGTACGGCAATTTCCATTCGTTGTACGTCACGATGTTCGCCGAATGCGGGATCGTCGCGCTCGTGCTCACGCTCGTGCTGCTCGCGGGGCCCCTCGTGTTCGGTGGCCCGTGGCGCGAGGTGATCGCCGGCGCCGTGGCGTTCAACCTGTTCTATCAGACGACGAGCGAGCCGACGTTCTGGTTCGTGCTCGCGCTGGCCTGGTTCGGCATGACGTGGCGCGCGTCAGGGCAGCTTGTGTATCTGCAGCGTGATTTCCTTGGTGGTCCCGTTCGCCGGATGGATGTCGTCGACGTAGAACGAGCCTCGACCGGAGGCTGAATAGCCCGGCGGCGTCGCGAGGCGGATGGCGAGCGGGATCCCGCACGGCTCCTCGACGGGGAAGGCGAATCGGCCGTCGGCGCCCGTGTACCCGGCCGAAATGTCCACGAAGGGCGACGGGGTGTAGAGCACGGCGAGGGTGCCGGGGACGGGCGCGCCGGCGTCGTCGACGACGCGCGCGCGGACGTACCCGCCGCACCGGGTGAGCGCCACGGTCGCCGTATCGCTCGCACCGGCGTCGACGATGATATCCTTATTATAAAACGTATATAGCGAGTCGTTCGGGGAGGCGAAGTCGGCGTAGAACCGCGGCCGGAACACGACGAGGCCGTAATCGCCGAACGGCACCTGGCGGAACACGACCCGGCCGGCGGAATCCGTCGTCGCCACGCTGTCGACCTTGTGCGGATCGAACAGCTGGACCGTGATGTCGGGCATCGGCGAGCCGTCCGTGCGGGTGACCCGCACGGTGATGGTGCCGGGCCCGATCTTCAGATACGTGAAGTGAATGACCCGTGCCGTGTCCTGGGGAACCTGGAGGCTGCTGGTCGTGCTCACCGGCCCCTTGACGAGATGCTCGATGACGTCGTAGCCCGGCGGAATGGACGCGGCGACGCCGTAGAGGCCCGGCGGCACGCGCGTGAAGGTGAACCGGCCCGCGCTGTCCGTGGTGTCGTACCCCATGGGCCGCTGGCCGGTATAGAGGGTGAGTGCCACCCCCGGAACGGGATCGCCGTTTCGGCGAGTCGTCACCACGTGGACGGTGCTATACAGCGACGGCTTCGTGAGCCACGCGTCGCACGCGGTCAGTCCGAGCACCGCCACGGCGGCGAACATCGCGAGGCGCTTCATGGGCACTGCGCATCTGGAATCGGCACGATTCAGATATCGCAGGCGGCGCGCTGCGCCACAAGCTCCCCGCCGGGTGATCGGTGCGTGCGCGCCTAGTAGGCGCCTTCCCCTTTCAGGACGACGAAGATCGTCTTGAACATGATGCGGAGATCGAGGCGCAGCGACCAGCGCTCGATGTAGTCGCGCTCGAGCCTCACGACGTGCTCGAAATCCGTGATGAGGTTGCGGCCACCCACCTGCCATGGGCCGGTGAGGCCGGGCACCACGCTGAGACGAATGTAGTGGCGGGCCTCGTAGGACCGCACCTCGGACGGGAGCGGTGGCCGCGGCCCCACCAGCGACATGTCACCGCGCAGGACGTTGAAGAGCTGCGGCAGCTCGTCGAGGCTGAACCGGCGCAGCCAGCGACCCACCCGTGTGACTCTGGGATCCCGCCGAAGCTTGAACAGCCGGCCATCGGTGTACGGATTCAGGTGCGCGATCTCCTCGCGCTTGGACTCCGCCTCGACCGACATGCTTCTGAATTTCCAGATGTCGAATTCGCGGCCGCCCACGCCCACGCGGCGCTGGCGGAAGAACACCGGACCGCGGCTGTCCAGCTTGATCGCGAGCGCGATCACCCCCATCACCGGAAGGCACACGATGAGCCCGAGTACGGTGAGCACCACGTCGGCAAATCGCTTGACGACCAGCCAGGGAAGCGTGAGCCGCGCGGGATGCACGCGGAAGCCGGGCAGGTTGCCGATCTTCACGGGCTCCGCCCAGCCGTTCATGCGCTCCGTCCAGCTCGGCACCGCCAGGATGTAGATCCCGCGGCGGACGCACGCGTCGACCACACGCCGCAGCACCTCGCCGCGAAGCGCGGTCGTGACCATCACTTCGACCGGCTCTTCGCGATCGAGAATGGCCTCGAGCTCGTCGACCGAACCCAGGGCCTCCGGATCGTGCACCCCGGTCGGCGTGACATAGCCCACGATGCGGTGGTCGCGATGCTCCGTCTGCCCGATGCAGGCGACGATGTGATCGAGGTCGCCGCCGCGCCCGATGATCACGGCGCGGCGAAGACCGATCCCGTGCGCGTAGACCTGGCGGACGACGAGGTCGATCAGCCAGCGCTCGAGCAGGAGCGCGCCCATCGCGAAGATGCCGAAGTAGACGAGCAGTGGCGGCGACATGGCGATGTGCGGCGGCAGCACCGTCATGACGAGCAGCAGCACCGATGCCGAGAGAATCGCCGTGCCGATCCGGGCCGGATCGCGGCGCGACGCGGCGGCGCGGTAGGCGCCGCGTGCGTTGAGACCGACGAGCACGCTGGCCACGAGTGCGGGCAGCAACGAGGCCGGCTGCGCCTCGGGCAGCACCTTGAACGCGCACCACGCGGCGGCGGCGATCGCGATGCTGTCCGCGACGTGCAGCGAGACGACACGCAGCGTGTGTCGCGCGACCGCGAGCAGCAGCCGGCGTTGCGCCAACTCGCGCCGGATCCGAATGTCGTACGTCGGCAGCGAGAGGATTCGCTGTGCGCCCGACTGGCGCGCGCGCGCTGGTGGCGCGGACGGTGCTGATGTAGGCGCCGGATTCGTCAACACACGGATGATTGCAGGTGCTCAGGTTCGTGTACGTCCACGGCCGGTCAGTAAATTAGACCAAGCCAAACTGACGGTGGTGCGGCGCCTCATGCAAGACTCATACGCAGCATTCTGAAAGGATCGTGGTGCCGCGCATCCCAGTCGCATTCGACTTACGAGATCCAGACCGCTCCGGCATCGCGCGCGTTGCACGCTGCAACGCGCGGGCGTTCCTGCAGCAGGCGCGTGGTGAATTCGACGTCACGCTGTGCGGTCCGCGAGAGATGCTCGCGCATCTGGGCGCGCCCACGTGGGGGGATTCCAGTCTCGTCGATTGGACCGCTGGCCGATTCTCGCTCAAGGCCCAGGTCACGTGGAATCGAGTGCGCCGGCAGACGGGCGACGCGATCTGGTATTTCCCGCTCTGGGACGTGCCGTGGGGCGACGTGCCGGCGCGATCGATCGTGACGATTCACGATCTGACCACGATTCGCGTACCCGGCGCTACCACGCGCAGTCGCCGCGCGGTCGTGAAGGCCTGGATCCGACACGTGTCGCGGCGCGCAACGCGCATCGTCGCCGGTACGGAATTCTCCCGACGCGAGGTCGTCGAGGCGTGGCCCGATCTCGCGAACCGCGTCGCGGTGATCCCGCACGGCGTGGAACCCCGCTTCTTTGGTGAGCCCGAGCCGTTGCCGATGGATGTGGCCGCCATGCTGCCGGATGCCGAGTACGTGCTCTCCGTGGGCAACCGGAAGCCGCACAAGAATCTTCAAATCGCGGTGGAAGTGCTGCGACGCCTGCCCGATCTTCACTGGGTGGTCGTGGGCGAGCGTTTCCGCGGCTGGGAGCACGTGACCTCGCTGATCGAACGATACAGGGTGGGCGATCGCGTGCACGTGCTGGGACAGCAGCCGGACGCGGTGCTGCATCGACTCTATCGCGATGCCGCCTGTCTGCTGTTTCCGTCGCGACACGAGGGCTTCGGGCTGCCGGTGCTGGAGGCGCTCGCGTCGGGCACGCGCGTGGTCGCGGGCACGGCGGGTGCCACGGTCGAGGTGCTGGGGGGGCACGGTGCGGTGTGCGATTGCGACGATCCCGACAGCTTCGCCAGCGCGGTGTCGGACGCGCGCGCGGCAAAGCGCGACGGTCCGTTCCCGGCTGACGCGCGCGCGCATGCGGCCACGTTCACGTGGGAGCGGAGTGCTCGAGCGATCGCCGAGCTGGTGCGTGACATCGCGGCGGATTGAGGGCGTGTCCAGCGCTCGACGAGCGCGGGTCATGAAACTTCACATTATCGATATCTCACATGACGGATGCGTACCGGATCGTTCGTGAGTTGCATGAGGCGGCGGTGCACGCGGGCACGGCGGACACCCTCGCGCAGTTCGAGAACATCGGCACGCAGTCTCAGTACCGGCTGCCGTACGCGGTCACCGCACGCTGCATCGCACCGGGCGCCGCGGTGCTCGACTGGGGATGTGGAAACGGCCACTTCAGCTTTTTCCTGGAGCGCCTCGGGGCCACGGTGACCGGCTATTCGTTCGAGCCGGCGCCCCGATGCATGGCCCATTCCGCGACGTTCTCGCACGTGCGCGGCAGCGAGAGCGATCCGCGGCGCATTCCTTTCCCGGATCGAAGCTTCGACGCGGTCTGCAGCGTCGGCGTGCTGGAGCACGTGTGGGAAACGGGCGGCGAGGAACGCGTGTCGCTGTCGGAGATCGCGCGCATCCTGCGGCCGGGCGGCGTGTTCCTCACGTTCCACCTGCCCAACGAATCGGGCTGGGTCGAACGCGCCGTGCGCGCGCTCGGGCTGAATAAGTATTCTCATATGCGGCGCTACACGGCCGCGGACATCCGCGCGTTGTGGACCGGCGCGGGTCTCAAGATCGAGAAACTGGGGAGATACAACGCGCTCCCCCGGCACGACCTCGGCTTCCTGCCGTCGAAGGTTCGCCATAGCAGCGTGTTCGTGCGGAGCTACAACGCGGCCGACGACGCGCTGGCGCGCCTCGCGCCGCCGGTGTGCACGAACTTCTTCGTGGTCGCGCGGAAGTCCTGATCGGCGCGCCGGAGCGCGCGCGCTCGGCTCAGGATCCGGGACGCGAACGAAACGCCGGCCACAGATACGCCTGCGCCACCGAATGCGTGCCGTCCGGCGGGAACCGGCGCAGGACGTAGCCCGTCCAGAGCAGCAGGTTCACGCACGCCAACACGACCGTCGCGCCCACGAATCCGCGCACCGCGCGCCGCTGCATCGTTGGCGCGAGATGCGACAGCCACAGCACCACGGTGACGACGAGCGCGGGGATCAGCTCGATGAACGCGCGATTGCCGAAGCTGTCGCCGAACCACCAGCACCACCACGTCCCGTTGATGCACGCCATGAGCACGAACGAGAGCAGCGTGCCCATGGCGAGCCGGCGCGTCACCGGGTTCGTGAGCGCAGCGACACAGGCCACGAGCGCGAGCGCGTACCACACGTGATACACGAAGAGCCCGTGCCGTGCGGCGAACAGCGTGTGGACGATGCCGCTCCATCCCGCGGTGAATCCCTCCCCGGCGTACCCCGACAGCCGCACCGATCCCCACAGCGCCCAGAACGACGCGACGTGCAGCGCGATCATCGGCAGCGCGCCGGCCGCGATGCGCGCGAGATCGGCTCGCCAGTGCGCGCGCCGATCCAGCACCGCCACCAGAAAGAACGGCGCGAGCGCCACGTTCGACGGCCGAATGATGAGCGCGAGACCGAGGAGCGCGCCGATGGCCAGCATCCGCCGACCCGCGCCTGTGTCACGTGCCGTCACCAGCAGGTAGTACGCGAGACACAGCACCGCGAGTCCGGGCCCGTGCGCCCACGCCGGTTTCGCGACGTACTGGATCAAGTTGGTCGCGAGGAGTGCACTCGCGATGCCGAGCGCGGCGATGTCCTCGCGCGCACCCACGCGCACCATGGCCGCCCACAACGAGAGCAGCGACCCGAGGCAGACGAGCTGGAGCCACAGCGTCACGGCGATCTGGTACGGCGTGGTCACGCCGTTGGCGGGGAACCCGAGCACCTTCGCCGTCAGGTGTCCGACGACAAAGCCGGGCAGCTCGACGATCGCCACGCCGATCGGGTACTTGTCCGGAACGAGCCCGCGGGGCGTGAGCTCGGGAATGGGCGGTGGCGGCTCCGGCGGATAGATCAGCGCATAGTCGTTTCGAAAATCGACATCGTGGTCGAGCGCGATCGAACGAAGCCAGGCGTAATACCCCTTCGCGTCGCCGTTGATGAGCGCGCCGCCGGATCGCCCCGTTCGAATCGAGAGCACGTCCAGGCTGACGAGCACGACGAGGTATGCCGTCAGAAATCCGACGAACAGGGTGCGTACCTTCACCGACAACACGGGAAGCGTCGCGGTTGACACGTGTGAGGAGTCGGGGGATGTGGAGGTGGGGCGCGGCCGCGCCGGCCGCGGACCGGCCGCGGACCGGCCAGGACTATTACATCCGCGCAGCGGAGCGCGCAACTTTGTGATAGGGTTCTCGGTTGCCGCGAGCGCGGCGCACAGGTTCAGGCACGCGGAGACGAGATCGTGAAGCGAGTGTTGGTGACGGGAGGTGCCGGGTTCATCGGATCGGCGGTCGTGCGCCGGCTCATCGCCCGCACGCCGTGCGATGTCCTCAACGTCGACAAGCTGACCTATGCAGGCAGCGTCGACTCGGTCGAGCCCGTCGCCGACTCCGCTCGCTATCGATTTCTGCGCGCCGACATCGCGGACGCTGCCGCCATGCGCGGGGCGTTCGCCGACTTCGCGCCGGATACGGTGCTCCATCTCGCCGCGGAATCCCATGTCGATCGATCGATCGACACTCCCGCGGCGTTCATCCAGACGAACATCGTCGGGACCTTCACGCTGCTCGACGCGGCGCTGCGCCAGTGGCGCAGCGCGCCGCACGCGGACCTGAGCGCGTTTCGCTTCGTGCACGTGTCGACCGACGAGGTCTTCGGATCGCTCGGCGCCACCGGCGCCTTCTCCGAGACGACGCCGTACCAACCCAATTCACCGTACTCCGCGAGCAAGGCGTCGTCGGATCATCTCGCCCGCGCGTGGCACCACACGTACGGCCTCCCCGTCATCACGACGAACTGCTCGAACAACTATGGCCCCTTTCAGTTTCCGGAGAAGCTGATTCCATTGACGATCTTGAATGCCAGAGCCGGCAAGCCGCTGCCGGTGTATGGCCGCGGCGAGAACGTACGCGACTGGCTGTTCGTCGACGACCATGCCGACGCGCTCTTGCTCGTTGCGCAGCGCGGCCGACCGGGCGAGACCTACACCATCGGGGGGAGGAGCGAGCGGCGGAACATCGACGTGGTGCGTGCGATCTGCGCGGTCTTGGACGAGCTCGAGCCCGATCCCGCCATCGGCCCGCGGGAGCGCCTCATTCAATTCGTCGCGGACCGTCCGGGTCACGATCTGCGCTACGCGATCGACTGCGGCAAGATCGAGCGCGAGCTGGGCTGGACCGCGCGCGAGTCGTTCGCGTCTGGATTGCGCAAGACGGTGCGGTGGTATCTCGACAACGCGACATGGTGCGAACGCGCGGGCTCCGGCGGCTACCGCGGCGAGCGACTCGGGCTGGGAGTCGGCGCGTGACGGCACGAAAGGGCATCATTCTCGCCGGCGGCGCGGGCACCCGTCTGCACCCGATGACGCTGGTCGTCAGCAAGCAACTGCTGCCGGTGTACGACAAGCCGATGATCTACTACCCGCTCTCGACATTGATGCTTGCGGGCATCCGGCAGATGCTGGTCATCTCGACTCCGTCGGATCTGCCGCGCTTTCGGCAACTGCTGGGCAGCGGCGAGCAGTGGGGACTCGAGTTTTCCTATGCGGAGCAACCGGAACCGGACGGCCTGGCGCAAGCGTTCGTCATTGGCGCGCCGTTCGTCGGCCGCGACAGCACGGCGCTGGTGCTCGGGGACAACATCTTTTATGGTACGGGGCTCATGGAGCAGCTCCGGCGCGCGGCGTCGCAGCCCGACGGCGCGACGATCTTCGGATACCACGTGCGCGATCCGGAGCGCTACGGCGTCGCCGAGCTGGACGAGAACGGCCGGGTGTTGAGCATCGAGGAAAAGCCCGCGCAGCCTCGGTCGAGCTATGCCGTAACGGGGCTCTACTTTTACGACAATGACGTGCTGGACATCGCCGCGGGCCTGACGCCGTCGGCGCGCGGCGAATACGAGATCACCGATGTGAATCGCGCGTATCTCGAGCGCGGGCGTTTGCGCATGGAGATCCTGAGCCGCGGCTCGGCGTGGCTCGACACCGGCACGCCCGACTCGCTTCAGGAAGCGGTGGCGTTCGTCGAAACGATGCAGAAGCGACAGGGGCTGATGATCTCGTCGCCGGAGGAGATCGCCTGGCGCATGGGGTACATCGACGCCGACCGCCTCCAGGAGCTGGCCGCGCGCATGGGCAACAGCAACTACGGCGCGTATCTGCAGCGGATCGCTCGCGCCGGAGGCGCCGCGGGCACGTTCCGTGAGCAGCCGGCATGAGAGTTCTGTCAACATCGATCGCGGATGTCCGGATCGTCGAACCCGTCGTGCACGGCGACGATCGCGGGTTCTTCTTCGAGGCGTTCCGCGCCGATCGATTCGCCGCGCTCGGCCTGCCGTCGCGCTTCGTCCAGGACAACGTCTCCGCGTCGAGACGGGGCGTGCTGCGCGGGCTCCACTTTCAGCATCCGCACGCACAGGGCAAGCTGGTCAGCGTCCTGCGCGGCGAGGTGTTCGACGTCGCGGTGGACGTTCGCGTCGGCTCGCCGACCTTCGGGCGCTGGGTCGGTACGGCGCTGTCACAGGAGAACCGGCGGATGCTGTACGTGCCGGCCGGATTCGCGCACGGCTTTCTCGTGACGCGCGACGACACGCTGTTCGCGTACAAGTGCACGGACTACTACCATCCCGAAGCGGAGCGGTCGATACGGTGGGACGACCCCGCCATCGGGATCGAGTGGCCCATCACCGACGTCGTGCTGTCGGCCAAGGACCGTGACGCGCCTCCGCTCGCCGCATTCGATGCCGCCGCGCTCCCGTCGTACGGACCTGACGGCGCGCCGGAGCTCACGGAGCTCCCGTCCTGAGCCGCGCCAGGCGCATCGCGGTGTTCGGCGCGACCGGTCAGATCGGCGGCCAGCTCATGAGAGAACTAGCATCACTGGGCGAGATGGACGCGATCCCGCGAGCCGTGGCGGATCTCGCGGTGCCGGGCGCCGCGGCCGCCGCGATCAACGAGCGGCGGCCGACCGTCGTCGTGAACGCGGCCGCGTACACGGCGGTCGATCGCGCCGAAGCCGAGTCCGAGGACTGTCGCCGCATCAACGCTGACGCGCCCGGCGAGCTCGCGCAAGCGGCCCGCGACATCGGCGCGCTCTTCGTCCACTACTCCACGGACTACGTGTTCGACGGCGAGCAGCGCACGCCATATCGCGAGGATGATCCCGCCCGGCCGATCAACGTGTACGGCGCGTCGAAATGGGCGGGCGAAGAGTCGGTGCGTGCCGCCGGCGGTCGGTACCTGATATTGCGAACGAGCTGGGTGTTCGGCGCGACGGGCAACAACTTCCTGCGCACCATGCTGCGGCTCGCCCGCGAACGCGACGAGCTTCGCGTGGTGGACGATCAGGTCGGTGCGCCGACCTCCAGCCGCGCGATCGCCGCGGCGACCGGCGCGGTGCTGGCGCGCGCGCTCGACGACGAGTCGGACCGGCTGCGCGGCACGTACCACATGACGGCGGCTGGCTCGACAACCTGGTACGCATTCGCGCGCGCCATTCTCCGGGGCGATCCGAACGCGCGCGAGCAGCGGTGTCGCAGAGTCGTGCCGATCGCGACGGAAGAGTATCCGACCGCCGCGCGACGGCCGAAGTACTCCGTGCTCGACAACGCGAAGCTCCGCGACACGTTCGGCGTGGTGCTCCCGGCCTGGGAGACGCAGCTTGCCGACGTCCTCCGTGAGCTCGCCGCGCCACCGAGCCGCGACTAGGGCCGATTCAGGCGCACGATGCGTCGGGCGGCATTGAGCGCGCCGGCTCCCCTCTCCCGCGCGGACGTCGAAAAAACCATGTGCAACTTTTCATTCACGTTTTCCGTCTAAGCTGATGCCCGCCGCCGCCGTACACGCGGCGACGCATCACAATTCTCGGAAAACCATCGTGCTTCGTTTTGCCATTCGCACACTCGTCATCACGTCCGCCATCCTGCTGACCGCATCATCGCGCCCACTCGCGGCGCAAGCGCGCCCGGTCGGCGCGCCGCCAACCGCCCCCGGCGAGATCCACGGCCGCCTCGTCGAGTCCGCCAGTCAGCACCCGCTCGGCGCCGGATCCATCACGGTCGTGAACGCCACGACGTCGAAATTCGCCGGTGGCGCGCTCCCCAACCCCGACGGCTCGTTCAAGGTCGACGGCCTTCTGCCCGGCACGTACACGCTCCGCGTGCGCGCACTTGGCTACTCGCCCGTCGAGCGCACGGGGATGGTGATCACCGCGGCCAAGCCGGTGCTCGACCTCGGCACCATCGGGCTCGCGCAGGTCGCGACGCAGCTCGGCACGCAGGTCGTGTCCGCCGAGCGCGAGGACGCGCAGCTTGCGCCGGATCGGAACGTGTATTCGACGAAGAACATGGCGACGACGAAGGGCGGCACCGCGATCGACGTGCTGCGGAACGTTCCCTCGGTCGACGTGGACGCCACGAACAACGTCTCGCTGCGCGGCAATCAGAACGTCGTCGTGCAGATCAACGGCCGGTCGACGCCGCTCAAGGGGGATCAACTCGGGCAGTTTCTCCAACAGCTTCCCGCGACGGCGGTGAAGAACGTGGAAGTGTCGACGAATCCCTCGGCGAAGAACGATCCCGAGGGCACGGCCGGCATCATCAACATCGTGCTCGATCAGGACACCGAGCTTGGGCTGAGCGGCGGCCTCAATCTCGGCGGGATGAGCTCGGGGCAGGCGAGCGCGTCGGGCAACATCGGCCAGCAGCGCGGGCCGCTCACGCTGTTCGTGTCCTACGGGCTCTTCGGCGGCCGGCAGAACATTGGCGGCACGTCCGAGCAGACGAACCTCGTGATCCCCACGCCGGCGTTCGTCGACTCGCGCATCGACGGCAGGAACAAGCCGCTCGCCCAGAACGTGATGTTCCGCTCGGAGTACCGGCTTCGCCCGAATGACGCGTTGTCGGCCGACATCATGGCGTCCGGCGGCCATTTCCAGAACAGCAACGCGTCGTATTTCAGCGACCTCGACGCCTCGGGCAACGTGATCGGGCTGTTCGATCAGTTCAGCGACGCCGACATGCACAATCAGTACAACGATTTCGACTTTGCGTATCGGCACACGGGCACCGCGAAGGTGCGCACGTATTCCACGGAGCTGGACGTCACCAACGCGCACACGCGCGGCCAGACGAATCTCTTCGGCGTGCTGCACCAGGGCGACGCGTCGACCGGCGCGATGAGCATCCCGAACGAGCTCGATCAGATGCGCACCGGGCTCCCGCAGTGGAGTTGGCAGGCCGATCTCACGCAGCCGTGGAGCACGGGGACCAAGCTCGAGGCGGGCCTCAAGGAAGTCGTGCGTCACACCACGAGCGACTTCAGCGCGGCGTATCTCGATTCCGCGAGCGATCAGTACGTGAATGCGCCGGCGCGCGCCACGTCATTCGACTACCGCGAGCAGATCGCCGCGGGCTACGCCGTGCTCACGCAGCAGGTGGGCAAGGTGCAGGCGCAAGGCGGGCTGCGACTCGAGCAGGCGACGACGAAGCTCGGGCTTCCGCTCGCGCCCGCGGACTCGCAGCACTTCAGCAACGACTACGCGAGCGCGTTTCCGAGCGGCATCCTCGCGTACAATTTCAGCGCGACACGCCAGGCGAAGATCAGCTACTCGCGCCGGATCACGCGCCCGTATCCGCAGCAGCTGAGCCCCGTCGAATTCCGGCAGGATGCGCGCACACTCTTCCGCGGCAACCCGTCGCTCAAGCCCGAGTACACCGACGCGCTCGAGCTAGGATTCCAGGATTCGCACAAGTGGGGTACGCTGCAGATCAACCCGTATCTGCGGCACACGTCGCACGCGGTGCGCTTCATCCAGACCACCGACACCACGGGCATAACGCTCGGCACGTTCGAGAACGTCGCGAGCACGCTCGAGATGGGGACCGACGTGAACGTCTCGTATCACGCGGGCCCGGTGATGCTGTTCGGCGGCGCGACGGCGTATCGCTACTCGAGCGACGCGGCGAATCTCTCGGGCAACCTCTCAACGCACGCCATCGTCTGGTCCGCGCGCGCAAACGTCACGTACAAGATTACGAAAACGCTCAACGCACAGGCGTTCGACAACTACCGGTCGGCCTACGCCACCGAAGGCGGACGACAGAACGCGTTCACGATGCTCAACGTCGCGATTCAGAAGCAGCTCTGGGGGAACAAGGGTAGCGTGACGCT
>DASZUN010000189.1:0-24579 GCA_035547615.1 Gemmatimonadaceae bacterium
GAGCGATGCGGCGCTGCGCGAGCTGCTCGAGGCGGGGCACGAGTTCGTGGCGAAGCCCGCGAGCAAGCTACCGGCCGCTGGCCCAGGGCGGCGCGTTCGTCGGCCTCGCGTCGCGGCTCGTTGACGCGTCGCTCGCGGCAGGAATCCGCACGACCTTCCCCATGAACAGGATCGTCCCGCTGGTGCGGTCGCGAATGACGAAGACGAATGGGTGGTCGATCGCGATGTAGGAGAGCGAGGTCGGCACGACGCCGGTCACCGTCGATGCGCCGGCTTCGGTGCCGGCCTCGTCCACGGACACGAACGCCTTCTGCTTCACGAAGCTCAGTCGGACCGGTTGCGGCGAGATCCCCGGGAACTCCGCGGCGTCCGTGAACGCGACGCCCATGCCGAGCGACGTGAGGTCGTCGTTCAGCATGCGCTCATAGCTCATGCTGAACTTCGGCAGGATGAGCGCCGCGTCGTTGTCGCGCAGCGTCGCGGCCATCGCCGACCACGTGCTGTCGTTCAGGGTCTTCGCAAGCGAGTCGACGCCGATCTGCATTGGCGGCATCAGGATGTCCATCGCGAACTCGCCGTCGCCGTAGGGAAGCTCGACGACGATCGCTCCCTGCCAGCCGCCGGAGCGGAACTCGGGCTTGAGGTGCTCCGGGCGACTCATCATCGGGACGGTCTGCACCGTGCCGTCCGCGTCCACGAACCGGCCCGGCGTCGTCGACTTGGGGTCGAACCGCACCTGCCAGGTGCCCTTGAAGTAGACCGTGTTGATCAGGAACATCACCTCGTCGGGCGTGATCTGATCGAGGATCGTGGGGATCTTGCCGGCGGTGTTGTCGTTCACCCAGCGATTGATCGTTGCCAGCGACGCCGCCTCGTTGTCGAAATCCAGTCCCTGGGCGTGCGCGTCGAAGTACTTCGCGGTGGTGTCGAGGAACGGCTGCTTGAAGGCGAACGTGTTGCGATACCAGATCGAGTTGGCGATCTGGAACGTGGTGGCGGGGTCCGCGCCACGAAGGGCATCGATCAACCCGCGGTATCCCGCATCGATCGACGCCATGTCGGCGCCCCCGAGCCGGAGTGCCGTGCGCATCGCCTCGAACGTGCCACCCGCCGCGCCGTTGATCGTCATCCCGAGCGACATCGACGCGCTGAGCGGCGAGACGAACACGTTCTGGCTCGCTTGGCTCGAGGCCAGTTGACGGAAGAGGGCGAACGAGAATGCGTTCCCCGAGCTCGCGATCTGCTGCTCGGCGGGACTCAGCGAGCGGAGCGCGCGCTGTCCCGGCGAGATCGGGTCCGAGCAGGCGGCAACGACCGCGGCGAGCGCGAGGCACCACGAGGTCCGACGGATCTGGATCATGAATCCCTCCTGGGGGATGGGCGTGCAGCTTCCACCGCCCAACCACGGGATTCGTCAGAGCGCCACTCGCGGCCGCCTACTCAGCCACGCACAGGACCGATCTTCACGGTGCGTTCGTAAAGGCGCGGCTCAGCGCCTGAGCTCCGAATCGAGCTCGCGCATCGCGGCGGCATAATACGGATCCACCGGCGGGGACTCGGTCAGGGCGGGGCGCACCGGCGGTTTCGGCGCGGGTGCGAACATGCCGCGCACGAGGCGGAACACACCGTACCCGATGAGGCCGATCACGGCGAGCTTGAGCACGAGCACGGCGAGCCCGAAGAGCGCGCCGAGTATTCCCATCGTCGTCGCGAGCACGATGAGGCCGAGCGGGATCGCGATGGCGAGCGCGAGCCCGACCTTGAACAGTTTCCAGAGCGTGTGCATGGGACCTCCAGCCTGTGATGCGCGGGACCAGTCATCCCTACGGACGAAACGGCGGCTGGTTTCGGAGCCGCCGGGACGCGTCAGCGTCCCGGCGGCGTTCCCCCAAGCTGGCGATCGTCAGCGCGCCAGGGCGCGCACCGTGCTCGACAGCATGCGCACCTTCTTTGCATCGATCGAGCGACCCGCGCTGCCGTCGAGCTGCGACGCCAGCTTGCCGAGCGTCGCGGCGCGTTGCGCGCCTGACGCCTTCTCCGCGGTGGCGAGTGCCTGCCGCGCCGCGGCGACCTCGATGGACGTGAGTCCGTCGCCGCGCTCGAGCTGGTCGACGTACGCGCGCGCGAGCGCGAACGACGCCGGCCACGTGTACTTCGGCTGCCCCTGGACGTTCAGGTAGTCGAGGCGCGCCGTCTTCGCGGCATCGATCTCGTTCTGCGTCAGCAGCACGCTGGGCATGAGCTCGAAGATGTCGAGCCCGCGCGCGATCTCGGAGCTCACCAGCTCGCCGTTGTACCAGTACACGGACCACGAGCCGCCCATCTGCATGTGCGTGGCGTCGACCGGACCGCGGTCGAAGAACGCGATCTCGGTCGGGTGCGTGGCGTCGGTCCAGTCGAACACCGAGATGCCGCCCTGATACCAGGCCTGCACCATCACGTCGCGGCCCGGAATGGGAACGAGCGAGCCATTGTGCGCGACGCAGTTCTCCTCGGGCGTCTGCGCCGCGGGCATCTTGTAGTAGCTCTGGAAGTGCATCTTGTGCTCGGCGTCGATCGTGAAGATCGCGTCGGCCCCCCAGTCCATCGGATCGGTGGCGCGGCATTTCGGCGCGCCGCCGCCGCCCCACTCGTCGCTGAACAACACCTTGGTGCCGTCGTTGTTGAACGTCGCCGAGTGCCAATATGAGAAGTTGGAATCGGAGACGGCGTCGACACGCACGGGGTTCGCCACGTCGTGAATGTCGAGCAGCATGCCGTAGCCCTCGCACGCGCCGCCGGCGAGGCCGATCGCCGGATACACGGTGATGTCGTGGCACTGCGTCGGACCGGGCTGCGGCCCGCTGGTCGGGCCGGCCGGCGCGCCGATCAGCTTCGCGATGATGCCGGGGAGCGCGGTGCGCAGCGCGGCGCTGTCGGCGTGCGTCGGCGCACCGGTGCCGTTCCGCGCCTTCACGACGCTGTCGAGCATCGGAACCACGAACGTCGGGGGCAGGACGACCTGCTGTCCGAAGATGTCGGCGATGAAGTCACCGCGGGCCTTCGCGTCCTCGAGCGCCTTGACGTCGTCCGGCGCGAGGCCGTGAGACGCCGGCTTCGTGAGATCGTTGAAGATGCGCGGCGAGCTCACGATCGCGGCCTGCTCCGGATGCGCGAGCGGCACCTTGATCACTTCGATGCGGAAGAGCGCCGAGTTGGGATCCTTGTCGGGCGTCGCCTTCACGCAGCCGGCGAGCTCGCTCGGCGAGCGCACCGGTGCCGAGCCCGAGACGTAGACGTAGACGTCCTTCGGATCCTTGGGGTCGACGACGACCGTGTGCGTGTGGGAGCCGCGGCACGTCTGCACGTTCGCGACGTTCTTCGGGTGCGCGAGGTCGGTGATGTCGAAGATGCGAATGCCGCGGATGCGCTCCGTGCTCACCGTGTCCTTCACGCCCTCGCCGCCGCAGTCGATGCGGCCGGTGTTGCCTTCGGCCGAGACGAAGAGGAGGTTCTTGTAGACCGAGACGTCGCTCTGCGAGGCGGGACAGTAGTTCGCGATGTCGAGGCGCGGGTGGGCGGGATCGGAGATGTCCCACACCTGGTAGCCGTTGAAGCTGCCCTGGATGACGTACTTGCCGGTGAACGCGAGGTCGGACATGACGCTGCCGACGAACTTCTCCGACGGCCGCGTGGCGGAGACGAGCTTCAGATTCCACGTGGCCTGACCGGCGTCCCACAAGCCGGCCTGGAGCCCGACGCGGGGATCGGGCCGCGGGGCGGCTGCCTGCACGATCTGCTGGGCGCCGGCCGGAGCGGCCGCGAAGCCCGTGATGGCGACGAGCGCCGCCGCGAGCGACGACGTGATACGAGATCTCATACAGCGTCCTCTGGGTGGGTGGTGGCTTACGGCTGCGCGATGCCGAGCTTCATGAACGCGAGCATCCGCTGCATGCGCGCGATTTCGGTGGTCTGATCGACGTTGATGTCCGACGCGAGCTTGAAGACGAGATTGTCCTGCGCGGCGCCGTAGGTGTCGAACAGGTCCTTCACCATCGCGACCGCGCCGGTGTGGTGCTGGATCATGAAGGTGAGGAAGAGCCGGTCGAACTCCGGGCCGCGCGCCGCGTCGAGCTGCCGCATCTGCTCGTCGCTGAGCATGCCGGGCATGAGCATCTCGTGCTCCACGCCGTTCATCATCATCTTCATCGGCATCGGCTTGGCGTCGGGGACCGGCTGATTGCGGTCGCGGAGCCAGGTCTGCATGATCGCGATCTCGTCCGTCTGGGCGTTGATGATGCGCGCGCAGAGCGTCCGGATCGTGGGACTGGCGCCGTGCGTCGGCGCCCACTTCGCCATCACGATGGCTTGCGCATGATGGCTGATCATCCCCGTCATGAACTGGATGTCGGCGGCCGTGTACGGATACTGCGCGCTGTCGGCCCGCGCTCTCGCGATCGCCGCGGCCTCACCCTGCTCGATCGCGGCGGCGGTTGGCTTCGACGCCGCCGGCGGCGCGCCCTGTGCGGCAGCTCCGCGGGCGGGCGTCAGAACAGCCGCGGCGACGAGCGCGGCCACGGCCGCGGCGTGTGCACGCGACATGTCAGGTCTCCGGGTGGGTGGATGGTCTGCCGTGTCCTCGACACGTGCCGAGGGAACGACGAGCGCTTCGTCTTTCGGGGAGCGCGGCATGGCGAGCGGTCGAGAGTGGCCGACAGGGACGTAGAGTATGCCAGCCGCACGGCGCGCTCGCCAGCTATACCGCGGGTGGTGACTCGGTCACGCCATTCGTGACTCGCCCAACCTACGAGGGATTCGCCGTTCTGGTTCCACGGCGCACCCCGCTTCACGCGCCCGGCTCGGCCCTCGGCAAAACGAGCGTGAATACGGAGCCGCGGCCGGGCTCGCTGCTCGCCAGGACCTCGCCGCCCATGCCGCGCGCGAGCCGGCGACTGATCGTCAGACCCAGCCCGGTGCCTTCTGACGTGCGCGTGAGATCCTGATGTGCCTGCACGAACGGCTCGAAGACGCGGTCGAGCATGTCGGGCGGGATGCCGCGGCCGGAGTCGTGCACCTCGACGAGAATCTCACGCTTGCGCGCGGCGCAGCGCACCTCGATCGCACCGCTGCCGGTGAACTTGATCGCGTTCGACAGCAGGTTGAGCATGATCTGCTCGACGCGGTTGCGATCGGCGCGGGCGACGATCTCCGGGCCGCACGGCTCGAAATGATACTCCAGCCGCTTCTGCTGCAGCGACGGCGCGACGAACGCCTCGAGCTCACAGAGCAGATCGTCGAGCCGCACGTCGGTGACGTGGTACTGCACCCGGCCGGACTCCACGCGCGCGAAGTCGAGCACGTCCTCGATCAACCGAAGCAGCGTGCGCTGATTCTGCTTGATCCGGGCAAGATCGCGCCGCTGCTCGGGATTCAGCTCGCCGCGCAGGCCGAGGTCGAGCAGGTCGACGTAGCCTGCGATCGCGTTGAGCGGCGTGCGGAGCTCGTGACTCATGGTGCGCAGGAACACGCTCTTCGCGCGGTTCGCCTGCTCCGCGGCGTCGAATGCGGAGCGCGCGTGCTCGAGCGCCCGGTGCAGCTCCTCGTTCGCCATCTCGAGCTCGACCGCCTGCTGCTGGAGCTGCTCGCTCAGCTCCGTTTCCGCCCGTCGCAGGCGGTTGGATTCCGTGAGGTCGCGCGCGATCTTGGCTGCGCCGACGATCCGGCCGACGTCGTCCCGAATGGGCGACACGCTGAGCGACACGTCGATTCGCGAGCCGTCCTTGCGCACACGGACGGTCTCGAAATGATCCACGCGCTCGCCGCGCGAAAGCCGCGATACGATCTCCGTCTCCTCGTGCTGGCACTCCGGCGGAATGAGGACGAGCACCGAGCGACCGACGATCTCATCCGCAGTATACCCGAAGATGCGATTCGCCCCGGCATTCCAACTGCGGATCGTGCTGTCGAGAGTCTTGCCGATGATGGCGTCGTCGGAGGATTCGACGATCGCCGCCAGCCAACGTGCGGGAGAGTGCGCCCAGAGGTCGGTTTCGGGCACGCGCGGATCGTCCGGCGAGGGAAGCATGCGACAGTTGAGGATGGCGGGAGGACCGGGCGACAAACAAATGTGCACCGGCAGTCCAACAGTGGCGAAACGCACGGCCGTTCTCAAGACCGGATCCGCCGGCCTCGAGCGCTCGGGCGCGGGTGACCAGCCTTGGGGGCGGCGAGTTGAGCATGACGACTCGAGACAGGGACGCACGATGAACAAGGCGCTTGCCCTCGCGGCGCTGCTGCTCGGCGCCGCATGCACGCACGACACGGCCGAGCCCACCGGTCCCACACCGAACCTGAGCGCAACCGTCACGCGCGGCGCGCTCACGCTCAAGGTGCAGGACTTCGCCACGAACCCGGGAATCTTCTGGGCGTTGCCGTCGATCGTGAGCTCCCCATCCACGATTTCAATCCAGAGCACCCAGTACGGCAACCTCTGCCGAGAATCGGTCGACGGGGGCGCGGCCGTAACGGGATCGCACGTCACACTCGACGTGACGTTCACCGACAAGCCCGACGCGGTGTGCTCGGCTGAGATCCGCGCGCTTCGGTACACCGCCGACATCGCCGCGCCCGCGGGCACCTACGACGTCACCGTCGTTCACCACGACGGCGCGCGGGCGGATACGCTCGTCAAGCAGCGCACGATCGTCGTGCCGTGATCGCGTCGCGACGGCGCGAGTGCTACGTCCGCTTGCCCTGGGCGGGCGCCGGCGGCCCCGCGCTGTCCAGCGACACCCACGCGCTGTCCGGCGCCTGCCAGTCGATGTGCATGATCGGGTGAATCTCCCAGAGCGTGCGCCGGTTGCGCAGCACCAGCTCGGGATGCATCTGGTCGAGCATCAACCAACCCTGCACGCGCAGTCGCACGCGCGAGTGCCGCAGCAGGTTGAGCGTGGAATCGTTCCAGCGCGGGTGGCGCACGCGCACCCTCGGCGTGATCTCGACGACGACGCTCGCGTCCTTGCGACCGCCTGGCGTCCGCGCGAGCCACAGATGAAAGTCGCGGTCCCGCGCCGACCGCGCGTAGCAGTTGGGCGGCTCAGGAATCTCGAGCTTATAGCCGGCGAGATATCCCTCGACCGAGACCGCCGCCCCCTCGTACCGTGCGACCTCGCGCGTCTCGCCCTTGCTCCACTGATTGCGAAACCGGTAGCCGGCCCAGACGGGCCACGGCAGCCGCGCGACGACCGTCCACGGAACTGGTATATAAGTTCCCTCATCGATGCGGTTCTTCCGCCGGTTCAGCGCGTAGTCCGGCTGTGAACCCGCCGGTCCGCAGCCGTCGAACTCCGAATCGACCGGGGGCGGCTTGGGCGCGGACTCGAGCACGTCGGCGCCCTCGCGCGACGTGGCGCCCACGTGGAACAGGCAGCCGCCGAGCGCGAGGACGCTCGAGAGCGCGGCCAGGCGGAGCAGGCGGCGCCGTGACATCCAGGCGATCAGAACGAGTAGCGCACGCCGAGATTCGCGCTGCGCCCCTCGAGCGGCGCCCACGGCGCCACCGTGCGCGTGCCGCCCTCGCCCGCCGGCGATTCCGCGGGCCGCAGGATGGGGTCGAATCGCGTCTGCAGTACGTTCGTGAGGTTGTCGAGATTGAGAAACACGGTCGTGCGCGCGATGCGCTTCGCGGCGAGGATGCCGACCGTGGTGTACGGCCGCGAGAGCGCGCGGTACGGGTTGTCCTCGAGCGATTGCACGCCGGTGTAGAACACCTCGGCGGCGACGTACGCGCCCGATTCGTCGTCCTCGATGGCGAAGTCGATGCCGGCCTCTTCGCGCGGCGTGTACGGCACCTCGCGCGGGCGGCCCGTCTCCGGTGACAGCTCGCGCGTGTGCGTCACCGCGTAGTACGCGGTCGCCACCACCGGCTCCAGATTGTAGACGGCGAACAGCTCGCCGCCCTGCGTGCGCAGCGTGCCCGGTGCGTTGACGAGCGCCACGGCGCCGGTCGTGTCGCCCGCCAGAGGGCGCAACGCCACCGGACGATTCACGCGATCCTGAAACACGGTGCCGTTCACCTGGAGCGGCCCGTGCGTCGCGGTGACGTCGAGCGACGCCGTGCGCGCGCGCTCGGGCTGGAGCGGCGCGGGCAGCGACACGCGCGTGAGGCCGATCGTCTCGGTCTCGTCGTCCAGCGCCATCGGCGCGAACCAACCGCCGCCCACCGAGCCGCGCACGCTGAGCGCCGCGCCAACCTTCCCGAGCAGCGAGACGCGCGGCGTGCAGATCGTGCCGTATTGATTCGAGAAGTCGCAACGCCCGTTGACCGTCGACGCCATCCACGACGCCGGTGTCCACGTGTGCTGCACGAACACCGCCGGCGTCGTGAGCGTCTGGTCGAAGCGCGCCGCCTGGCGGTTGCGATAGCCTTCCTGCTGCCACGAGAGTCCGGCGACGAGCGTGTTCGCCGCCGATGCGCCCGTGGCGGTGAGCTCTCCGAACAACGTGTGCTGGCGCTCGCGCTCGGCGTTCCCGGCGAAGAGCCGGTCGCGCGACTGCACGTTGCCCGCGGCGCGCGCGCCGAGCGTCCAGGCGGGCGAGAGCCGCCAGCTCCCGGTTCCACCGGCGTCGGCGTGCCTCGTGGCCAGACTGTCGAGGAGCGTACGGGCGAGCGGGGAGGCGAGCGCACCCGTTGGCCCGCCGCCGCGGGTTTCGTCGAATCCGCCGGCGGTGAGCATGAACGCGTGCCCGGCACTGTCGTCGTAGAACACTCGCGGACGCAACTCCACGCGGTGATAGCCGGCGACGTCGGTCCACGCATCCTTGTCGGGGTCCGCGGCTCGCTGATAATGCGCGCCGCCGAGTATCGTCAGGCCGGTGTGCATCGAGATGCGCTGCGCGACGAACGCGAGCGCATCGCTGCCGCCGTGCGCGGTCTGATTCACCAGCGCCTGCGTCGTGTCCGGCGGACGGCGCGAGACGAGATTGACCACGCCCCCGAGCGCCGCGGGGCCGTACAACGCGGACGCCGCGCCCTTGATCACCTCCGCCTGGCGCAGATCGCGCGGCGGCTGCTCCACGAGGCCGAAGCTGCTCGCGTGCGTCCCGTACAGCGGCAGCCCGTCGTTCAACACGGTCGTGTACCGGCCCGGCAATCCCTGGACGCGCACCGTGGCCGCGCCGAGCGACGGCGACGTCGTCTGCACCCGCACGCCGCTCATCTCGCTGAACAATGTCTTGAGATCGCCCGGGCGCATCTCGTTCTTCTCGGTGACGTCGTCGCCCGAGAGGACCTCGATGCGGAGCGGCTCCTGCTCCAACCGGCGCTCGACGCGCGTGCTGGTCACGAGGACCGACGAGATCACCGCCGGAGCGGCGGCAAGCTCGACCACGATCGAGGTATCGACGTTCGCGGCGGTCGAGACGGTGATCGTGTCGGGCCGCAGCCCGATGCGCGACACGATCACGTCGTGCACGCCGGGCGCGAGGCGCAGCACCGCGCGGCCGCCGCTGTCGGTCGACGCGGCGGCGCGTCCGGCACGCACGAGCGCACCGAACACGGGCGCGCTGTCGTGACGCGCCACGACGGTCAGGCGCGACCGCGCGCCCGTCGTGTCCTGCGCACCGAGCGCGACCGTTCCCAGGATCAGTGCGCCCGCTGCACAGCGCAGTGCGAGCGGGAATGCCATACCAGACATAGTAGCGGGCCGGAGCAATTTCTCGTCCAGCGTCACGGCGAGGTCGCGCGGCGCCCGAGGCTCCCCGCGGCCGCGGCTGGCCACCACGCATCGGAAAGCGCGGATCGGTCGCCGTATTGACGGAACGGCTGTTTGGTATAAGAATCTTAGGTCAGCAGCCCTAAGGTTCTTAGGCAACGGAGGCGTTCATGGACACCCCCGAGCTCGACCTCGTGCGCGGCACGCTCGATCTCCTGATCCTCAAGACGCTGTCCTGGGGCCCGATGCACGGCCTCGCCGTCGTCCGGTGGATCGAGCAGACGACGCGCGACCAGCTCCAGATCGAAGAAGGCGCGCTCTATCCCGCGCTGCACCGCCTCGAAGACAAAGGCTTCCTCGAGGCCGACTGGGGCTACACCGACCAGAACCGCAAAGCCAAGTTCTACCGCCTCACGGCGAAAGGCCGAAAGCACCTTGCCGCCGAGCACGAACGCTGGTCGCGATACACGAGCGTCGTCGGGCTGGTGCTCGGCGCGCGCAAGCCCGGGGTGGCCCGATGAGACGCGTCTTCCGACTGCCAGGCACGAGCCGCCGCATCGATGACGACGTCGAGCGCGAATTCGCGTTTCACGTCGAGGGGCGCATCGAAGACATCATGGCGCGCGAAGGCTTGTCGCGCGCCGAGGCCGAGCGCGAGGCGCGGCGGCGATTCGGCGACTACCAGGGATATCGCCGGCAGGCGCGCGACATCGATCGGCACATGCTCGGGCGAAGAGCTCGCATGGATCTCTTCGAGACCGTCCGCCGCGAGACGCGCCAGGCCGCGCGCGCACTCGTGCGCGCCCCGTCGTACTCGCTGATCGCGGTCGTCACGCTGGCGCTGGGGCTGGCGGCGACGACCACCGTGTTCACGCTGCTCGACCGCGTCGTCATCCGTCCGCTGCCGTATCCGAACGCCGACCGGCTCGTGCACGTGGGCACGCTCTGGCCCAAGGTCGGCAATGGCGACGAGTACGGCATCTCGCGCGGGCAGTATTTCTTCTTCAAGCAGCACAGCACGACGCTCCAGGACCTGCTGTTCTACGACCGGGACATCATGATCGTGCCGGGCGACGGCGATCACCCCGCGGAGCGCATCGACGAGTTGGACGTGAGCGCCAACACGTTTGCGATGCTCGGCATCAAGCTGGCGCGCGGGCGGTACTTCACCGCCGCCGACGAACGCAACCCGGACGACGATCCGCGCGTCGCGCTCATCTCGTACGAGTACTGGCAGCGCCGGTTCGGCGGCGACACGGCGATCGTCGGGAAGCGCCTGCAGTATGGCGAGAACCCGGTGACGATCATCGGCGTGCTCGCGCCGCATGCGCGCATTCTCGACGCGACGGGCGACGTGTGGATCCGCAACCACCTCGACCCAGCCGATCCGCCGATCAACAATCACACGCACTTCGCGATCGGGCTGATCAAGCCGGGCGTCACCGCGGCGCAGGCCGCATCCGATCTCGCGCACGTGCAGCAGTTGATGCGCGCGCAGTATCCGAGCGTGTACAGCGACTACTTCTACGCCAACACCGGTTTCGCGATGCACGTGACGCCGCTGCGCGACTTCGCGATCGGTGGGTCCGTGGCGCGCGTGCTCTGGATGCTGTTCGGCGGCGTGGCGGTCGTGCTGCTCATCGCCGCGGCCAACGTGGCCAACCTGTACATCGTGCGTATCGAGGCGCGGCGGCAGGAGTCGGCGGTCCGCACGGCGCTCGGCGCGGACCGCGCGCATCTCGCCGTGCACTATCTCGCCGAGAGCCTGCTGCTCGCGTTGACGTCCGGAGCGGCCGCGATCCTGCTCGGGTACCTGTTGCTCCACTTCGTGCTGGCGATCGCGCCCCAGACGCTGCCGCGACTCGACGAAGTGCGCGTCGACGTGCGGAGCGTGGCGTTCTGCTTCGCGGTGTCGGCGAGCATGGGGCTCGTGTTCGGGCTGTTGCCGCTCGCATCGCGCGATACCGACGTCGATGCGCTGCGCGAGGGTGCGCGTGGGCTGTCGTCCTCGCGCGCGCGCAATGCCGTGCGTCGCGGGCTCGTGCTCGCGCAGGTCGCGCTCGGCGTGGTGCTGCTCGCCGGCGGTGCGCTGATGGCGAAGAGCTTCTGGCGGTTGCGCCACGTCGACGCCGGGTTCGATCCGAAGGGCGTGCAGACCATGATGGTGATGTTGCCGTTCACCGCGGCGCAGGCGGGCGGCCCGCCGCTCGCGGACACGTGGCGCCAGATCACGGAAAAGGTGCAGGCGATTCCCGGAGTCACGCACGCGGGCGCCGGCGAGAGCATTCCGCTGAACGAGGGTGGATGCAGCTCGGTGGTCGTCGAGCAGGCGATCGACCCGGAGAACAACCGCGCCTGCATGCCGATGCAGGCGGTGACGCCCGGCTACTTCGAGGCCCTCGGTATCAAGGTGCGTGGCACGCTGCCGACGTGGAGCGACGTGCAAGCGGGACGCGCGCCGATGATCGTGACGCAGGCATTCGCGAAACGATTCTGGGGAACCGGCGATGTCATCGGCCGTGGCGTGCATCCGTACAACCCGCGCATGCCGATCTTCCCGGTGGCCGGCGTCGCGCAGGATGTGCGCGCGACGGGACTCCAAAATCCACCGGTCGAAGAGGCGTACTTCCCGATCGTCGGGCCGCCGGGCACGCGGAACTGGGGCGCGGATCGGGCGATGTGGCTCGTGGTGCGGGCGCCGACGCTCAGTCAATCGGCGGTCGTCGCCGGTGTACGTCGGGTACTCGCGGACGTCGCGCCCGGCGCGCCGATCGCCGACGTCAAGTCGATGGAGCTCTGGGTCGCCGACTCGATGGCGGGGACGTCGTTCGCGATGCTGCTCCTGCTCGTCTCGGCGGCGATCGCGTTGTCCCTGAGCGCCGTCGGGATCTACGGCGTGATCTCGTACATCATCGCGCATCGTCGGCGCGAGATCGGCATCCGCATGGCGCTCGGCGCGCAGGCGGGCTCGGTTGCGCGGCTCGTGATCCGGGAATCGCTCGCCGTCGCTGCCGCGGGGGCGATCATCGGGGTGGCGCTTGCGGTGGGCGCGACGCGCGTGTTGCGCGCGCAGCTGTTCGAGGTCAGCCCGACGGATCCGATCGTGCTCGCCGGAACGGCGCTCGCGCTCGTGTTGTGTGCCCTCGTCGCGACGCTCGCGCCGATGCGGCGCGCAACGCGCATCGACCCGGTGGAGGCGATGCGCGCCGGTTAGGCAGGAGGCGGCACGCACGCGGCTTGGCGACCGCGCTACACTTGGCACATGCCTCGCGTTCGTATCGCGCTCGCCAATCTGCCCGTGCCGCCGTCGCGCGAGGCGTCGGTTCGTTCGGCGGAAGAAGCGATCGCGCGCGCCGGCGCCGAGCGCGCGGACGTGATCTGTTTCCCCGAAGGGTTCGTTCCGGGCTACCGCGCCCCCGGCATGATCGTGCCGCCGCCGGACGCGTCGTTTCTCGACGAAGCATGGACGCGCGTGGGGAGCGCCGCGCAGCGCGCGAACGCCGCCGTGGTGCTCGGCACCGAGCGCATCGTCGATGGTGACGTTCGGCTCACCGCGCTCGTGGTCGATCGCGACGGCACGCGCCTGGGCTTTCAGGACAAGGTGCAGCTCGATCCGACCGAGGAGCCGACGTACGCCGCGGGCGCGGAGCGCCGCGTGTTTCGCGTCGGCGCGCTCACCTTCGGTGTGTCCATCTGTCACGAGGGATGGCGCTATCCCGAGACGGTGCGCTGGCTGGTGCGCCACGGCGCGCAGGTCGTGTTCCATCCGCACTTTCACTGGGCGGAGCCGGGCGGCTTTCGGCCGACCACGTTCGGCGATCCGCGAAACACGTTTCACGAAGGCGCGCTGCGCTGCCGCGCCGCGGAGAACACGTGCTACGTCGCCAGCGTGAATTTCGCGAGCGACGGGTCGCCGACCACGTCCACGATCGTCGGGCCGGACGGCGCCGTGATCTCGTGGCAGCCGTACGGAGTGGAAGGATTACTCATGAGCGATCTGGAATTGGACGCGGCGACGGGCTACCTCGCGTCTCGCTACAAGCCGGCGTAGCGCGACGCGCGTTACGGTGTGGCGGCGTGGTCGCGTGACCCTCGCGCCGCGAACAGCCGCGGCGCGAACGACAACGCGATCAACGCCGCGCCGCTCACGAGCGCGACGATCAGCGCGCGATGGCTGGCGCCTCGTGCGCCCGCGACGATGCTCGCCGCGAACGTGGTGTAGACGACGATCACCGGGATGATTCCGGCCGCCGTCGCGGCGAGGTAGGGCGGCCAGCGCATTCCGACCAGCGCCGAGGCGGCGTTGAGCAGCGCGAACGGGACCACGGGAATCACCCGCAGTCGGAACAGGGTCCGGGCGCCATGTCGCTGCCCGAGCGCGTCGAGCTGCGAGCGCCGGTGCTCCGAGAGCCACCGCACCACCGCGGTCCGGAACAGTCTGGCCAGGCGATACCCGGCCGCCGCGCCGAGCATCGCCGAGATCCAGTTGAGGAGCACGCCCCACCACACGCCGAACAGCGCTCCGCCGGCGAGCGTGAACGGCGAGGCAGGGACGCCCACCGCCGTGAGTGTCGCGTAAAGAATCACGAACGCCACTTTCGCGGCCGGCACCTGGCGGAGATGTCTGATCACATCCGCGAGGCGGCGCGGGTCTTCCAGACCGAAGGCCCCGAGCCGCCACAGGAGCGTGGCGATCAGGACAACCCCGACGAGCGCGGCCGCGGTCGATCGTAGCTTCACGATATGAATATTCGCCTGATCCTCGTGCTGGTGCTCATCCTGTTTGCCCTCGGCGGACTGGATTTCGCACGCCGCCGTCCGGCGGTGCGCCGGCTGGCGGCGCGGGGCGGAGATCAGTTCGGCACGATCGCTCCGCGCGTATTCGCACTCATTGCGTTCGGCGCCGGTGCGATTCTGCTGGTCTCGAGCGCGCTGCCGGCACCCGCCGAGCGCGTGCGGTTCGTCCGCGAGATCGTGCCGCTGCCGCTCGTGGAGCTCTCCGCGTATTTCGCGGCAATGGCCGGCGTGGGCCTCATTCTGTTGGCGCGCGGACTCCAGCGGCGGCTCGACGCGGCGTACCACCTCACCGTTTGGCTCCTCGGCGCGGGAGTCGTGTTCTCGCTCGGCCGAGCGTTCGACGTGGAGCAGGCGCTCGTGCTGGCGCTGCTGCTCGTGTTGTTGCTGCCGGCGCAGCGCTTCTTCTATCGAAAGGCCTCGATCCTGGAGGAGCGCTTCACGGTCGGCTGGATCGTCGCGATCGCGGTGGTCGTCGTCGGCACGGTCGCGATCGCGATCGTGATCTACGGGTCCGAAGGGCTCGGCACCGATGTGCTGTGGCGATTCGCGCACCGCGCGCAGGGGCCGCGGGCGCAGCGATCGCTCGTGTTCGCGGGGATCGCGCTCGTCGGGTTCGGATTCGCGCGGCTCATGCGCCCGGCGCGCATCCGGCCGCGCGCTCCCACGCCGGAGGAGATGGATGCCGCCGGGCGGATCGTCGCGGCGTGGGCGCATGCGGCGGCGCAACTCGCGTTTCTCGGGGACAAATCGCTGCTGTTCAACGAGGCGAAGACGGCGTTCATCATGTACGGCGTCGCCGGCCAGAGCTGGGTCGCCCTCGGCGATCCGATCGGGCCGCCGGAGGCAATCGTCCAGCTGATCGACGACTTCGTGCGCCGAGCCGATCGCAACGGCGGGTGGCCGGTGTTCTACCGTGCGAGCCCCGCGCTGCTGCACCTCTATCTCGACTACGCGCTCTCCGTGGTGAAGCTGGGAGAAATCGCGCGCGTGCCCCTGAGAGACTTCTCGCTCGAGGGCCCCAAACGCCGCAACCTGCGCCGGGTCTGGCGAAAGGCGGTCGACGAGGGCTGCACGTTCGAGCTGTTGGCAGATCCAGACGTGCCGGCAATTCTGCCGCGGCTGCGCGCGATCTCCGACGACTGGCTCGCGGCGAAGCACGCGAAGGAGAAGGGTTTTTCGCTCGGCCGGTTCGACGAGGCGTTCGTTCGGCGTGCGGCGGTGGGAGTGGTGCGTCGCGCGGGCGTGCCGATCGCGTTCGTCACGCTCTGGCGCTCCGGCGAGCACGCCGAAGTCGAGGTCGACCTGATGCGCTACTCGTCGGACGCGCCGCCGGGAATCATGCGCTACGCTCTCATCGAAGCGATGTTCTGGGCCCAGCGCGAGGGATATGGCGCCTTCAACCTCGGGATGGCGCCACTGTCCGGCATCCGCACGTCGCCGGTGATGCCGGCCTGGCAGCAGATCAGCCTTGCGGTGCGCGAAATGGGCGAGCGGTACTACAACTTCAAGGGTCTGCGCGACTTCAAGGAATGGTTCTACCCCGAGTGGGAGCCGCGCTATCTCGTCTCGCCCGGCGGCACCAAGCGCCCGATGGTGATGGCGAACATCTCGACGCTCATCTCCGGCAGCATACGCGGCGTGTTCACGCGCTGACGCGGATCAGCGCAGCGCCGCGAGTATCGAGTCCGCGACGAGCGCGAACTTGCCGTCGAGATGATGGCCGCCCGGGCGGACGATCCGATGTACGGCGGGTGGAACGTCGAGGCAGCCGGACTCGTGCTCGTCCGCGCCGTAGATGCACAGCGTCGGCACGTCACCGAGCCGCTCCACCTCCGGCTGGGTCGGCACATCGTCGGGTCGGCTGACGTCCTTCACGACGTCGATCCAGTGGAAGTGCCAGTTCGCCGCGCGCGCGAGGCCGATGAGGGCCACGAGTCGAACGCGCGAACGTACCTCCGCCGGCAAGCGGTTGATCGCGAACGGCGCGAGATCGGCGCCGCGGGAGTACCCCACGATCGCGAGGTCGCGTCGATTCCACTGCGCCGCGTACGCGTCGGCGATCCGCGCGAGATCGCGTGCAAGCTGATCCGCATCGCGATTGCGCCCGCGGAGGTAGGCCCGCGTGTCGAGCCCCGCGACCGCGACGCCGTTGCGACTCAGCTCCGCGGCGATCTGTTTGTCGATGTCGGCCCAGCCGCCGTCGCCGCTGAGCATGATCGCCAGCGTCGAGCCGTTCGCGGCGGCGGGCGCCTCGATGAGCGGCAGATCGCGGACGCTCGCGGGCCGCTGCGCCGCGGCCTGGACGGTCATCGCGACCGATGCCGCCAGCGCCACCCCGATGGTCTTTATATGAATTCTCATATGCCGCCGATCACCGTTCGGCGTGCCGGAAGAAGAATCGGACCAGGCGATCGCTCGCCTGGATCTCGGGGGTCGGCGGATCACCGGATGGTCCGTCGGCAACGCCGCCGGGCCACGCGTGCCTGCCGGAGTCGATGGTGAACAGCACCACGTCCGCGGCGCACGGCGCGAAGGCGGCCCGCGTCACGTGCGCCGACAGGCGAGTGACGGAAATGCCGGAACAGCGATCGACCACGGACCAGAAGCGAACCGACGGCGGCAGCCCGGCGGACGCGGCGATCGGAGGTGCAGCCGGCGTGGTGCGCGCCTCGTCGTCGTAGGGCACGTCGTCGTCGCCCGTCCCGTGAAACGCGATCAGTGGAACCGGCCGCGTCGGCGCACAGTGATCGTCGACCAGGCTTCCCGACACCACGCCGATCGCCGCGACACTGGCCGCGCTGGCGCATGCGAAGTGATACGCCATGCGGCCGCCGTCGGAAAAGCCCGCCACGTACACGCGACGCGTGTCCACCGGCAGGTGTTGCGCGATCGTCGCGATCATCGTTCGGATGAACGCCACGTCGTCCACGCCGCTGCGCGCCGCCGCGCCGCAGCACGTTCCCGCATTCCAGTCGGAGCCGATCCCGAGCACGCCGTGGCTGCCATCGGGATACGCCACGAGAAACCGCCGAGCGTCGGCGAGCGCGTCCATCCGCGACTGCTCCCGAACCGTCTCGCCCGAGGCGCCGCTCCCGTGCAGCAGAATCACCAGCGGGTACGCGCGCGCGAGCCCGAAGACCGAGCGTGGCCGTTCGCGCGGTACGTGGAGCAGGAAGGACCGGTCGTCGCCGCCCATCCGGACGGCGTGCTGCGCGGTGCCGGGCCGCCAGGCCTCGCCAACGGTCGGCCGGTGTTGGGCGCGACAGCCGGCGCATCCGAGTGCGGCAATCGTCAGTGCGGCGCGCAGGCGGGCGGTCATATGAAAATGCTAATGTTCCGCGGGACGCGGGTGCGCGAGCGTGAACGCGGCGAAGGCGCGGCTCGCATCGATCGCCCGCGACGGATGCGGTGCGAAGATCGAGCTGCCGCGGCCGCCGGGCCACGCGTGCTTGCCGCCGCGAATCGTGTACAGCTCCACGACGGCGCCGCCCGCGCATCCGGCGTAGCGGTCGTGAATGAGCGCGACGCTCGTGTCTGCCGCCGCCAGGCCGCAGGACTCGCCGGCCGCCCACCGCGCGACGTGTGCTCTCGTGGCGCCATAGCGCACGTTCCGATCGGCGGTCCCGTGGAACACCAGCGCCGACACGGGTGGCTGCGGAACGCACGCGCGCTCCGGCACCTCACCCGAAATCACGCCGATCGCGGTGATCACGTCGGCGTCGTGACAGGCGAGCAGATACGCCAGCGTGCCCGCGTCGGAGAACCCGGCCACGCCGATCCGCGTCCGATCGATCGCGTAGTGGGCGCCGATCGTGTCGACGATGGTGCGAATCATGGCGGCCTCGTTCGGTCGCGAGGCATCGGAGCAGCAGCCCGCCACGTTCCAGAAGAGTCGAACGTACGGAATGCCTCCGGTGCCGTTCGGGTACACCACGATCGCGCCGAGGCTGTCGGCCACGCGGTTCATGCCGCTCTCGTCCATCACCACGTTCGCGGTCGCGCTCGTCCCGTGCAGGATGAAGAACACCGGCGCGAGCGTCGCGAGGTGCGGGGCGCGATGCATGAGAAAGGTGCGCGCATCGCGGCCCACCGCGATCTGGTGAAATGTCGTGCCGTCTGGCGCCGCGCTGCCGACGCGCGTTGCCCCGAGCACTCGCGCGCACGACGCGAGCCCGCACACCATGGCCAGCGGCAGGATGCCGCGAACGCCTCGTGACATGCTTGGAATATGCCTGCTGGACGACGCGGGCTCGTACCCCGCACTCAGCGCATGTTGCCCGTATGACCCAGTGAGTACCGGCCCGGCTGCGGCCAGACGCACAGGCCATGCGGCTCCTTCCCGACGGGAATCCGGTGCGTGAGCTGGCCCGTCGACGTGTCGAACACGTAGACCTCGCGGTCGTATCGTCCGCTCACCCACAGCTCCTTGCCGTCCGCTGTCACGTTCCCCATGTCGGGGCTTCCGCCGCCCGGAATCGCCCAGGTCGCGACGACCTGGCGGCTGACCGGGTCGACGACGCTCACGGAGCCGGGACCGTGCGGTCCCGCGTGGAGCGTGTTCCATCCGCGATTCGTCACGTAGAGCAGCTTGCCGTCGCGGCTCGGATACAGGCCGTGCGTCCCGATTCCCGTCGGAATGAACCCGATCTGCGAAAGCTTCACCGGATCGATGAGGCGCACGCCGTCGGCCTTCATGTCGGCGACGAAGAACACGGTGCCGTCCGGCGACGACCGGATGTCCTGCGGCATCGCGCCGCCGTGGCCGGTCGTCGTGTCGAGCACGAACGTTCCGACCCGCGCGCGATTCGCCAGATCGAACTTGACCAGGCGCCCGTTGAACTCGCACGTCGCGATCATGTAGCGGCCGTCGGCGGTGAATTCCATGTGGTCGATTCCGCGGCAGTCGGTGCGCACGGACTGCTGGAGCTTCATCGTTTTCGGATCTCTGAAATCCAGCCGCTCGCGCCCTTCGGCGACCACGATCGCGGAGCGTCCGTCGGGTGTGAAGTACATGTTGTACGGGTCGTCCACCGGAATCGGCTTGCCGTTCATGCCGGTCAGCGGATCGATCGGCGTGACCGTCCCCCCGTTGTTGTTGAGCACCCAGAGCGTGCTCAGGTCGTACGAGGGGACCACGTGCTGCGGCACCGCTCCCGTCTTGAACGAGCGGACGATGGCGTACGTCCGCGGATCGATGACATCCACAGATGCCGACCGTGAGTTCGGCACGTACACCAGCGGCTTGGCGCGAGCGGCGATCGGCGAGAGATCGTTGGGGCCGGTACGAGCGTAGATGTCGACCGTCCCGTCCGGGTCGGTCACCTCGCCGCCGGCGGCGTACGTCGTGTAGTGGAGCTTGCCGTCGGCGCCGGCGCTACGTTGGCCGCCGCGACAGCCGATCACCGCGGCGCACGTCGCCGCGAGCAGCCAGTGCCGAGCGCAAGTCCGCCGCATGCTCGCCTGACCGGGCAAATTCAGTTCCGGGGAGCGGCGCCCGACGCGATACACGCCAGCGAGGTGCTCCCGCACGAGCCCGAACGAGACTCGGCGCTACGCGACTACCGCGCGATCCCGGCGCCCACGCTGCTCCAGGGCGGACACCGCGGCGGCGCGCCGCGCGCCGCCGGTGCGGCATCCGTGCGCGGCAGCGTGTCCGCCTGCGCGAGCAGGTGCACGTCGAAGACGAGCGTCGCGCGCTCGGGGATCACCGGCGGTCGGCCGCGCTCGCCGTACGCGAGCTGGTACGGAATGATCAGGCGCCGCGCGCCGCCCACGTGCATGCCCTCGAAGCCGACGTCCCAGCCCGTGATCACGCGATGGGCGCCCTGCGGGAACGTGATCGGGTCGCGCGGCTTGCCCTGCGCCGTGGTGTCGTGCGACGAATCGAATTCCTTGCCGTCCGTGAGCCAGCCGGTGTAGTCGGCGTAATAGCACTTCCGCGGCTCGGCGAGCGCCCCCGCGCCTTGTGAGATATCTATATATCGAAGACTAAATGCCGTGACCGGCGACCCCGGAACGGCGGGAATGGGCGCAGGGAACGCCGGCTGGCGATGGGTGCATCCCGCGCCGAGCAGCGCGAGGCAGGCAATGGCGGGTCGAAGGCGCATGCAAAACATTATCGGCGTCGAGGCCTGGCCGTGAGAGTCCGGCCGGCGCCCGTCGACCGTCCAACCAGATGCATCGGGCTGACGGCGCGGCAACCATTGCCCGCCGGCCGCTGTCCAAACTCCGTCCCCCCCCCGCCAACCAGGAGCCGCAACGATGTCCGTTCGCCTGATGCTCGACGCGCTGGAGCAGGATGTTCGCTACGCTCTGCGCGGCATCCGATCGCGCCCGGCATTTGCCGCGGCGGTCGCGATCACGATGGCGCTGGGCATCGGCGTGGACGCGACCATGTTCGGCGTGCTGGATCGGCTGCTCTTCCGCGCGCCGGACGGGATCACGCAGCCCGACCGCGTCTTCCAGATCGAGACGCACGCGCTCGACCAGCCGTGGTACAACTCGAGCTTCTCGTATGCCGAGTACGCCGACTTTCGCGATCACCCCGGCGGCCTCGAGGCCGTGGGCGTCGTGCAGCGGCCCAAGGATTTCCCACTCGGTCGCGGCGTGACGGGGACCAGCGTCTCCGGGGCGCTCGCATCGGCCAGCTTCTTCACCGCGCTCGGCGTGCATCCTGCCCTGGGCCGGTTCTTTCAGCCCGATGAAGACGATCCGAACGCACCGCGCAACGTCGCCGTGATCGGCTACGGATTCTGGCGGCGGCATTTCGCCGGCTCGCGCGCTGCGATCGGCTCGTCGCTCGAGATCGGCGCGCACGACTACCGGGTCGTCGGGGTTGCGCCGAATGGATTCAACGGCATCGGGCTGACCGACGTGGACGTGTGGCTGCCGATCTCCGCACCGTCGGGATTCCGATTCGATAATTCTGATCACTGGCTGACGAGCCACAACTCCAACTATCTGTCGATCGTCGCGCGGACGAAGCCGGGCGTCGCGCCGAAGCTCGCGGCGGAGCAGGCGACGGCGGCGTATCGCGCCAGTTTGCGCGAGCGCATCGCGGAGAACCCGACGGCGGCAAAATACATTCACCCGGATTCGAGCGTCGCGCTCCTCGTCTCGCTGATTCCGGGCCGGGTGCCGGCCGGCATGGCGGTGACGGTCGACAGGAAGAGCCTCGAGGTCGCGCGGCTGATCGGGCTCATGGCGATCGTCGTGCTCATCATCGCGTGCGCGAACGTCGGCAACCTGCTGCTCGTGCGCGCCTTCGACCGCCGCCGCGAGATCGCGATCCGTCTCGCGCTGGGCGTGACCCGAACGCGTCTCGCGGGCCAACTGTTCGTGGAAGGCGTGCTGTTGTCGCTCATCGGCGGCATCGGCGCTCTGATCATGACGGCGCTGGCGTCGGGGACCGTGCGCGTGTGGCTGCTCGGCAAGGGCGCATCGAGCGCCGGGGTGGTCGACGGCCGCATGCTGGCGTTCACCGCGATCGTCACGATCGCGACGGGAGTGGCGACATCGCTCGTGCCCGTGATGCAGTCGGCGAAGGCGGACGTGAACGGCGCGCTCAAGTCCGGTGTGCGCGAGGGCGCCGCGCGCCGCTCGCGGACACGCGAGGCACTGCTCGTGGTGCAGGCGGCGCTGGCGATCGTGCTGCTCGCGGGCGCGGGGCTCTTCGTGCGCAGCGTGCAGAACGTGCATGCGCTGCCGCTCGGCATCGACGTGCCGCACGTCGTCGTCGCCGATTTCGATCACCGCGGCGTGGGGATGACCAACGAACAGGCCCAGCAGCTCTACGAGCAGATGATCGCGCGCGTGGGCGCCGTGCCGGGCGTGCGCGCGGCCGCGCTCAGCGTGGGCCTGCCGTTCGCGCTGAGCTGGAGTACCGACATCTACGTCCCCGGTCG
The DNA here is from genome assembly GCA_035547615.1 of Gemmatimonadaceae bacterium. GTDB lineage: Bacteria > Gemmatimonadota > Gemmatimonadetes > Gemmatimonadales > Gemmatimonadaceae > JAQBQB01. Next base: position 22,394 of record DASZUN010000189.1, read on the forward strand.
TACGCTGCCGCACACGTCGCAGAATCCATTGCAGTACGCCGTGACGGACGGCTACTTCGATGCGCTCGGCATCCCCACAGTGATGGGCCGGCGCTTCACCGCATCCGACGCCCGCGGCGCACCGTCGGTGGCCATCATCAACGAAGCGATGGCGCAGTTGTACTGGCCGACCATGAATCCCGTGGGGCAGTGCGCGCGGATCGGCGCCGACACCGCGCCGTGCACGACGATCGTGGGCGTCGTGAAGAACACGCGGCGCCAGGACCTCGTCGAAGGACTGACGCCGCAGATCTACCGCCCGATCGATCAGGTGCCGCGCGAGTCGATCGACGGCACGGTGTCGTTCTTCGGGTACAAGATGGTCGTCCGCACGACCGGTGACGCAGCGCAGTTCGTGGACGCCGTGCGCCGGGCGATGCAGAGCACGTCGTCACTCGTCCCGTACCCGAACGTGCGCCCGATGGAGGATCTGCTCGGACGCCAGATGCGCGCATGGGAGCTCGGCGCCCGCGTGTTCATCGCGTTCGGCGTGCTTGCGCTGCTGCTCGCCGTGGTCGGGCTGTACAGCGTGAGCGCGTTCAGCGTCGCGCAGCGCACGCGCGAATTCGGCGTCCGTTCGGCGCTCGGCGCGCAGGGAGTCGACCTCGTGCGGCTGACGCTCACGACGAGTCTGCGGCCCGTGCTCACGGGACTCGTCGCCGGCGTCGCGATCGCCGTGCTCGCTGGACGATTCGTCGAGGCGATGCTGTTCGGGATCAGCGCACGTGATCCCGCGGTGCTCGGCGGCGTGTGCGCCGTGCTGTTGGTGGCGGGCACCGCGGCGAACCTGGCGCCCGCCCTGCGCGCGTCGCGTGTGGATCCTGCGGCGGCGCTCCGCGCGGAGTAAGTTCGGCGGCATGGCGGACCGCAATCAGCTCTCGCCGGGCGGCGCGATCGTCATGGGGCTGTTGTTCGCCGCGTGTGGCGCGATCCCGATGGTGCTCGGACTGCACACGCGACCAGCGCAGACCTCGGACAGTGCACCGGCGTGGGTCGGCATCGCGATTCCGTTTCTGTGGGCTGGAACGCGAGCCGGCGACGTGACGGGGCGAATCGCGTTCGGCCTCGCCTCGCTGTTGATCGCGATCCTGTTCGTCGCGGCGGGATTTGCTGGCGCGAGGCAGCTCCGCCGGGCGCGCGGCAAGCTCCGCGACTGAACCAGCGCGCCCCCGGTGGCACCGCTGTGCGCCGCGGGGTAGCATCCATGTATGTGCGGCCGAGCCACCATCATCGATCCCGACGGCGTCGAGAAGATCGCCGTCGAGTTTCACCGGAAATTCCTCCCGGACGACTGGAAGCGTCCGCGATTCAACATCCGTCCCACGCAGGAGCTTCCGGTCGTCCGCGCGATCGACGACGACCTCGAGCTGACGCTGCTGCGTTGGGGGCTCATCCCGTCGTGGGCCAAGGAACCCGAGCTCAAGTTCCCGACGTTCAACGCGCGCGGTGACACGCTCGCCGAGAAGCCCACGTATCGCGGGCCGTTCAGGAATCGCCGCTGCCTCGTGCTCGTGGATGGGTTCTACGAGTGGCCAAAGAAGCCGAACACAGATCGACGCCCACGGCACATCAGGTTTCGCGATCGCCGGTGCTTCGCCCTCGCCGGACTCTGGGATCGGTGGACCGATCGCACGACCGGCGTGGCGATCGATACCTGCACCATCGTGACGACCGACGCGAACGAGCTGCTCCGTTCCGTCCCGCACGACCGAATGCCGGTCATTCTCGACGAGGCGGCGCAACGGGTGTGGCTCGATCCGACCGCGGATCGCGCGAGCCTGCAGGCCGTGCTCGTTCCGCATGCGCCGGACGACATGGAGCTGATCGTCGCGAGCGCTGAGTTCGTGAACCACGGCATCGACGATCCGCGCTGCGTGGAGCCGGTGGAATAGCTCACGGCGGTCGAGCGAACTGAGCCATTCGCGGTGGCCCTTCCATTGCTGCACATGAGGACGTAAGGTGTGCGGCGCCAGACTCGTGCCGCGCCGCATGCCAGCGTGTTACCACCCTCCATGACCCCTTCGGACGACCCCAAGCCCCCGTCCGCGGCTTCCATTTCTGACGAATCGGAAGCCGCGAGCTTCGTCGAGAGCCGCACCGCCGGCCACACGCCTCGCGAGGGCACTGGCCTGTACGCGCTGCTCGTC
>DASZUN010000190.1:0-11956 GCA_035547615.1 Gemmatimonadaceae bacterium
CTGATCATCGTCACGACGGGGATCGCGCGGCGGTGGTTCGAGGAAGGCGACATCCTGCCGACGGACACGATCGTCGTCGACGAGATCCACCAGACGTCCGCGGAGCTTGAGCTGTGTCTCGCGCTCGGGAAGCGGGTGGGGTGCCGCTTCGTCTGGCTCTCGGCGACGGTGAATCCGTCCTTCTACGCGCGCTACCTCGATTCGGCGGACGTGCTCGAGGTCTACGACTTCGACCCGAACAAGGCCGCGCAGGTGCGGGTGGTCGACAAGAAGCCATTACAGTTTCTTGATGATGGTTTTCTGCGGCAGCTCGTGAAGGAGAAGCGGGGGGTGGCGCTATTCGTGCCGACACGGCGCGGGGTGGAGGACGCGGCCGAGCACGTGCGCCGCGTCGCCCCGCGCGTGAACACCGCGTTCTATCACGGCGGCGAGCCGATCCGGATCATCCGGCCGTTCCTCGAAGGCGGCGAGCGGAAGCCGTACTTCCTGGCGATGACGGCGGCGGGGCAGAGCGCGCTCAACGTGCGCGGGCTCGACACGGTCATCATCGACGACGTGAAGTTCTTCAACGTGATCGACCGCGGGCGGAATGTGCTGACGCAGGAGCACCTGGGCGCGAACGAGATCCTGCAGATGGCGGGGCGCGTGCACGGCCGCGTGCCGGGCGGCCGCGTGTTCATCCTCTCGGACCGCGACATCCAGTTCAATCGGCTGCAGCCCACGGAGCCGGAGTTCCAGCTCGCCGGCGACTCGGAGCGCGTGGCGATCACGTGCGCCGCGCTCGGCGTCCGCGCGGACGAGCTGGAACTGCCGGTGCCGCTGGACAGGCTCGCCTATCGCCAGGCGCTCGCGCTGCTCGAGGAGCGCGGGATCGTGGAGCGCGGGCGGCTCACCGGCTATGGCCGCGCCGTGGAAGCCATGCCGGTCGAGCGGCCGTGGGCGGAGCTGTTAGTAAACGCTGATGACGCCCTGGTCCCGTTCCTCGCCGTGATGGCGTCGATCGAGTCGCTGCACCGGATGACGCGCGAGGAACGCGATCTCGACGGCCTGATCGTGCCGGGGAGCGATCACCTCACCGCGTACAACCTCTACGCCGAGGCCTACGCGTACGCGGGCCGGATGGGCGAGGTGTACGGGCTGCCGCGGCACCTGTTCGACGAGGAGCGTATCGAGCGCTGGGCGGAACGGCGCGGCGCGCTCGTCAAGTCGATCGAGGACGCGGCGCTCGGGATGGCGAGCATCTATCGCGCGGTCGGCCTGCCGCTGCCGGCGCACATGGACAACGCGGGCGACGACGTGCTGCGGCAGTTCCAGTCGCTGCTCGCGGCGTACATGCCGTTCACGCTCGTGATCGACGAGCAGAACGCCGCGGGCGATGAAGTGCGCGTGTCGAAGACGAGCGTGTGCGGCAGCTGGGGACCGATCGCCGGCGAGATTCGCTATTTCGCCGACAAGTTCGGGCAGCCGCGCGCCTCGATCGAAGGGACGCAGGTGCCGTACGAGTTGCTGCGGCCGCACGCGGTCGTGACGGAGGGAGAGCTCGTCTACAATCCGGAGAGCCGCCGCGCGCCGCTCGTGCTCCGGCGTCGCGTGCAATTCCACGGCTTCGAGCTCGAGCGAGAGATCGAGCCCGTCGATGCGTTTCCGCCCGAGCTTGCGGCGCGCGCGCGGCGCGTGCTGGCCGAGGCGCTCGCGCGCGGCGAGGCGCGGCATCCGGGCGCGCACAAGAATCAGGAGGCGATCGAAGCGGTGCGCGAGACGTACCGGCGCTCGGGCGGGAAGACGCCGCGGCTCGGCTTCGCCGAGCTCACCGCGCTGTACGAAGCGCAGCTCGCGTCCGTTTGCTCGGTGACGGAGTTCCGGCACACGCCGGTGCGCATCGACGCGGACGCGCTCGTGTCGCGCGAGGAGCGCGAGCGCTATGCGGCGCTGCCGTCGACCGTCGCGGTGCGCGATCGCGACGTCGAGATCCACTACGACGTGGAAGACACGCCGGAGGGACCGGCCGGCGTGGCGCGATTGCGCCTGCCGGAGAAGCTCGCGCGAACGCTCGCGCCCGAAGAGCTGCCGACGCTGGATCGCCCGCTGCGATTCATCGTCACGCGCGGCGCGCGCGGCGCGGCACGCGCGAACACGCTCGAGGCGTTGCAGGACGAGTTGGAGCGGCCGTTCACGCCCGACGAGATCGCGGAGCTCGAGCGCGCCCACGAGGAGCAGCGGCGCGAGCGGCACGATCGCCGTCGGCAGCGCCGCACGCGCGAAGCCGGCGATGCGCTCAAGGACGAGCGCGCGGTGCAGCGCGACGGCTTCGAGGGGCGGCGCAACAAGCGCAAGGGCGGGTACAAGCCGCCGCGCGGGCGAGGCAGGCGAGGCCGGCGCTGATCGTCGTCAGCGGGCGGCGCGGCGCGTCAGTCCGCTTTCAGCTTCGCCCGATGCCGCGCCGCCTTGGCGCGGTTGCCGCAGGTGGCCATGTCGCACCAGCGGCGGCGTCCGTTCTTCGTGTTGTCGAAGAACACGCGTTGGCAGCGCGGGTCGGCGCAGCGGCGCACACGCGCGAGCTCGCCGAGGATGAGCGCGTCGGCCGCGGACTCGACGATCGGAATCACGAGACCGGCGAACGCGTCGCCCACCGGCACGAACGTGCGAATGAAGGCGCCGTCCGCGCGCAGCTCCACGCGGCGCGTGCCCGCGCTGCGGCCGAGCACGCGATTGATCTCGACCAGCCCCTCGCCGCGCACGCGTTCGCTCGCGGGACCGCGCTCGGCGAGGGCGCGGAGCGCGGAGCGGACGCGACGAGCGTCGACGAGCGCCGCGGCGGCGCCGGCGGGCTGCTGCTGCGCGCGCCGGCGGATGCCGTTGGCGCGTTCGCCGTCGAGAATGCCCGACGCTTCGAGCCACTGCACGAGATGCTCGAAGTCGCGCAGCGCATCGAAGCGGCGAATGCCGCACTCACAATTGACGAAGTCGAGCCAGAGACGTTCGCCGACGAACACGAATGGCGACCGCTCGGCCATCGCGCGCGCCGGCACGAATGCCGGAACCGCGGCGGAATCGGATGATGGAGTGAGTGTCAGCATCGTCTGCCCCGAGGGACGACAAGCATACGGCGCGGCGCGGCAGGCAGCAAGCGAGGTGCTTTTCGCGTCGACTCTTGACACGTCCTCTAACCAGCGGCGGAGGTTACGCCGTAGATTTGCCGCGCCCGACGCTCACATTATTTACAAAATGCTACTTAATGACATGTCGAACCCTGCGCTGCATCGCGTGCACACGATCGCCGTCGGCTCGACGAATCCCGTGAAGATCGCGGCCGCGCGCGCGGTGCTTGGCGCGCTCGCACCCTCGGCGCGCCTCGAGGGTGTGGCGGCGGCGTCGGGCGTTCCCGATCAGCCGATGGGTGACGACGAAACCATTCGCGGCGCGACGGCGCGCGCGCACGCGGCGCGTGCCGCGCTCGACGCGGACCTGGGCGTCGGCATCGAGGGCGGCTGTGTCGAGGAGCCCGGCGGCGCGATGCGCACGTGCGCGTGGGCGGTCATCGTGGACGCGGCCGGGCGCATCGGCGTCGGCGGATCGCTCGCGATGCCGCTGCCGGCGCGCGTGGCCGAGATGATTCGCGGCGGCGTCGAGCTGGGGCACGCGATGGACCGGCTCATCGGTGAGGACAACACGAAGCACGGGATGGGCGCGGTCGGCATCCTCACGAACGGCATGGTGGATCGGCAGCGGGCGTACGAGGTCATCCTCACGTACGCCGCGGCGCGATTTCTCACCCCGCAGTACTACGACTAGCGCGGCCGCTCTCAGCTCGCGCCGTCTGCCGCCACGGCGCGGTAGGTCCCGCTCGCCGGCAGTCCCGCCTTCTTCGCCATGCGCCGCGCCATCGCCTGCAGGCCGTCGTAGGCGGCGTACTTGTACGCCTCGGCGAGCGACGGATAGTTGAACACGCTCTGGATGAAGAAGTCGATCGTGCCGCCGAACGTGAGGCACGCCATCGCGATGTGAATCAGCTCGCTCGCGTTCTCGCCGACGATCGACGCGCCGAGCAGGCGCTGGTCGGTCGGGCTGAAGAGGAGCTTCACGAAACCCTCGAGATCACCGATGATCTGGCCGCGCGCGTTCGTGCGGTACCACGAGCGGCCGATCTCGTAGTCGATGCCCTTCACCCGGAGCTGCTCTTCCGTCATGCCGACGGTCGCGATCTCGGGAATCGTGTACACGCCGTACGGGATGACGTCGGCGACGGCCTGCTTGTACTTGAGATCGAACGCGTGACAGACGGCGACGCGCGCCTGCTCCATGGACGTCGACGCGAGCGCGGGGAAGCCGATCACGTCACCGGCGGCGTAGATGCGCGGGACGGCCGTGCGATAGTGCTCGTCGACGAGAATGAAGCCGCGCGAGTTGGTCGCGACGCCGATCGCCTCGAGCCCGAGCCCCGTCGAGGCGCCGACGCGCCCCGCGCTGTAGAGCGCGCAGTCGGCGGTGAGCTCCATGCCGCCGCCGAGCGTCACGACGGCGCGCTCGTTCTCCACGGCCAGCGTGTCGACTTCGGTATCGACGTACACCGCGACGCCGAGGCGTCCGGTGATCTGCTGGCGGAACGCCTCGCTGACTTCCGCGTCGAGGTGGGCGAGCAGCCGCGGCCGCGACGTCACGATCGTCACGCGCACGCCGAGCGCGGCGAAGATGCACGCGTACTCGCATCCCACCACGCCGCCGCCCACGACGATCATGGACGCGGGGATCTTCTCGAGCGTGAGCAGCGTGTCGCTGTCGACGATCACCGTGCCGTCGACCGCGACGTTCTCGGGCTGCTGCGGCTGCGAGCCGGTGGCGATGAGGAACACGTCGCCGCTGATGTGGCGGGGTTCGGTCCCGTAGCGCGCGACCGCGATCGTGCTCCGATCGACGAACGTCGCCGCGCCCTGCACCTGCTCGATCTCGTGCCGCTTGATGTTGTCGTCGATCAGCTTCCACTCGGCTTCGATCACCGAGCGCTCGCGAAACATGAAGTCGCCGATGGTGATGTCGCGCTTGACGTGGTAGTCGACGCCGTAGAGGCCGCGCTGGCGCAGGCCGGAGAAGTAGAGAGCCGTCTCGCGGAGCGCCTTGGAGGGGACCGTGCCCGTGTTCACCGCGGCTCCGCCGGGCTTGGGCGCGCGCTCGACGATGCACACGCGCTTGCCGAAGTACGCCGCCTGCGCGGCGCCCTTCTCGCCCGCCGGCCCCGCGCCGATCACGACCAGATCGTAGTGCATCAGCCTCCGGTGTCGCGTTCCGCGGGCGCCACCAGCGCGTCCTCGCGGTACGTGAGCCATCCGCGTCCCTCTTCGACCACGAGCTCCACTTCCGTGCCGAACGGCAGCGTCAAGTTAGGGTTCTCGTGACCAGCCGGAAAGTCCATGAGCACCGGCACGTCGAGGTCGGAGATGAGATCGAGGAGAAAGTCCTCGAACTCGTCCTCTTCCGAGCGGTCGAGCGAGAGCTGCCCGAACACGATGCCCGCCACCTGCTCCAGCAGGCCCGCCGCGCGCAGGTGCACCAGATGCTCGTCGACGACGGACATCGGATCGCGCGTCTCCTCGATGAAGAGGATCGCGCCCTCCATGTCGATCTGGTACGCCGTGCCGATGGTCTGCTGGACGAGCGAGAGGTTGCCCCCGACGAGGCGGCCCGTGGCCTTGCCCAACGCCACGCTGCGCGACAGCTCGCGCCCGAGCCGCGCGGGCGGACACGGCGTCGTCAATGCGGTGACGAGCGACGCCATGGTCGGATCGCGGAGACTCGGCGTGAGGTCGTCGACCGTGGGGCCGTGAAAGCAGCGCAGCCCCGCGCGGCGCATGAGCCACAGGTGCAGGACCGTGATGTCCGAGTACCCGACGAGCGCCTTGGGGTTGTTGCGGAAGACGGACGGATCGAGATGCGGGAGCAGGCGCACGGCGCCGTAGCCGCCGGTGCTCGCGATGATCGCCTTGACCGCGGGATCGAGCCACATGCCCATGAGGCTCTCGGCGCGGCGCTCGTCCTCGGCGCGCGTGAAGCGGGGAAGCGTGTAGACCTCGGCGTCGAGCCGCACGCCGAATCCGGCGCGCTCGAGCGCACGGACGCCGCGCTGCAGCCAGGCGACCTTCGGCGCGTACGACGGCGAGACGACGCCGATCGTGTCGCCCTTCTGGATGGCCGGCGGGCGGAGCAGCGGCGGGGGCGGCACGGGAGCGGTCATCGCCGCAAGCTTAGACACGCACCGCTAGATTTACAACCATCATGTCGTCCCCCGAACCATCGACGTATTTCCGTAAGGGTTTCGGCCTCAAAGCCGAGGTCCAGGACGAGCTGGCCGGCGATTACGACGGCCGGATCGTCGACCTCCTGCGCGACAACGACTTCACGCTCACGCAGGGCGACGTCACCATCCGGCTCGCGCGGGAGTTCGGCTTCTGCTACGGGGTCGAGCGGGCGGTCGACTACGCCTACCAGACGCGCAAGAAGTTTCCGGACAAGCGGATCTTTCTCGTCGGCGAGATCATCCATAATCCGCTCGTGAACCGCCGCCTTCGCGAGATGGGCATCGAGATCCTGCTCCGTCCGGAACCGACGGGCGCGTTCGATTTCTCGCGGATCACGGCCGAGGACGTGGTGATCATGCCGGCATTCGGCGTGACGATCGACGACTTCAGCGCGCTGCGCGGCGTCGGCTGCGTGCTCGTCGACACGACCTGCGGCTCGGTGCTCAACGTGTGGAAGCGCGTCGAGAGCTACGCGCGCGACGGCTTCACGGCGCTCATCCACGGGAAGTACGCGCACGAGGAGACGCGCGCCACGGCGTCGCAGGTGCGGAAGTACCCGAACGGGCACTACCTGATCGTGCGCAACATGGACGAGGCGCGGCTCGTGTGCGACTACATCGAAGGCCGCTCGAGCGACGCGGCGTTCATGGAACGATTCGGCCACGCGGTATCGCCGGGGTTCGAGCCGGCGCGCGACCTGCGGCGCATCGGCGTGGCGAATCAGACGACGATGCTGGCGCGCGAGTCGCTCGCGATCGCGGCGGAAGTGGGAGCGGCGATCGAGCGGGCGCGCGGCGCCGATGCGCGCGCGGCCGACTTCCGCAGCTTCGATACGATCTGCTCGGCGACGCAGGAGCGGCAGGACGCGGTGCGCGAGCTGCTCGACTCCGGCGTGGACGTGATGGTGGTGATCGGCGGCTTCAACTCGAGCAACACGATCTCGCTCGCCGCGCTCTGCGCCGACCGGGTGCCGACGTATCACGTGGAGTCCGCCGCCGCGATCGACCCGGACGGACAGTCGATCCACTATCGGGTGGCGCAGATCAAGCACGCCGAGGCGGACGCGGCGCACTGGCTGCCGGACGGTCCGGTGCGCGTGGGCGTGACCGCCGGCGCGAGCACGCCGAACAACAAGATCGGCGAAGCGATCGCGCGCATCCTCGCGACGCGCGGGCTCGCGGCGCCGGTGTGAGCGAGTTCACGCGCTACGTCGCCCTCGGCGACTCGATGTCGATCGATCTCTATCCGGCGCTCGACGCCGGCGAGGTGGACGTCGCGGTCGCGCTCGAGCGGCTCTCGGAGGTGGGCCGAGTCGCGCCGCTCGGCGCGGCGTCCCTGTTATTCAAGAACTCTGAAGAACACTGGCCCGACGACATCGGCGACGACCTGTCGTCGCTCTGCCCGGGCATCCGGTTCGAGAATCTCGCGAGCGACGCCGCGACGGTCGGCGACGTGTTCGGCGAGCAGCTCCCGGCCCTCGAGGCGTCCGACGAGCGGGTGCTCGTCACGCTGACGATCGGGGGCAACGACCTGCTCAGCGCATTCGGCAACCGGCCGCGGCGCTCGCTGCTCGAGCGCATCGGGCGCGACGTGGCGGAAGCGTACGACTTTCTCGTCGACATGCTGCGCGGCCGGTTCTCCAACGGGGTGATCGTGTTGACCACGATCTTCGATCCCTCGGACCGCACGGGAACGATCCCCGGCGTGTACGACGAAGCACCGCTGCCGCTGAGCGTGCTGGACACGCTGAACGCGCACATCCGCACGCTGGCGCGGGGCACGCCGAACGTGCTGCTCGCCGACGTCTACGAGCGCTTCCTGGGCCACGGCGTGGCGGTGCCGGAGGAAGATCGGTGGTACTGGCGCCGCTCGCTGATCGAGCCGAACGCGCGCGGCGCGAGCGAGATTCGCCACGCGTGGCTCGCGGCGCTGCGGACCGCGGGCGAGCTGCCCTAGGCACGGCTGGACGCCGCCCGCGCACCGCGCGAGACTAGAGGCATCTTCCCGACCCCGGCCATGGCGCAGGATCTGATCGACTTCGAGAACGAGGCGGTTCGCCGCGAGCGGTCGCTGGTGCTCGCGACGCTTGTCGCGGCGAGCGGAAGCGCATCGAAGAAGATCGGTGCCAAGATGCTCGTCGGCGAGAGCGGGCGGCTGATCGGCGGCGTGACGATCGGCGGGTGCATCGACGCGCAGGTGATCGAGGCCGCCGACGCGCTGATCGCACGCGGTGGACGAGACCTGCTCACGATCGCGCTCGACGACGACGAAGCGTGGGAGATCGGCCTCACCTGCGGCGGCGCCGTGGAGGTGCTGCTCGAGCGCGTGCAGCCGAACGACGACGGCGACGCGGTGGTCGCCGCGCATCGCGCCGCCGCGGCCCTCGTCGCGCGCGGCGAGAGCGCCGCGATCGTCACGCCGATCGAGCCGGCGGGCGCACCGGTCGCGCTCGCCGAGTCCGCGCTCGCGGGGTGGAACGCCGAGGGCCGCGTATTCATCGACCGCATCGCGCCGCCGACGACGCTCGTCATCGTCGGCGCGGGGCAGATCGCGATGTCGCTCGCGACGTTCGCGCGCGAGCTCGAGTTGCGCGCCGTGATCGTCGATGGTCGCGAACGGTATGCCACGCGCGAGCGGTTTCCGGATGCGAGCGAGATCCGGATCGGCATGCCGTCGGAGCTCGTGAGCGCGATGCCGCTCGGCGCGCGCGACGCGGTGGTGCTCGTGGCGCACGACTACAAGTACGATCTGCCGGTGTTGCGTCACGTGCTGCGGTCGCGCGTGGGGTACGTCGGCATGCTGGGGAGCAAGCGGCGCGGCGGCGCGGTGCGCGACATCCTTCGCGAGGAGGGGTTCACCGACGCGGAGCTGGCGCGGTTGCACTCGCCGATCGGGCTCGATCTCGGGGGCCGGAGCGCCGCCGAAGTCGCGCTGTCGATCGTCGCCGAGCTCGTGGCGGTGCTGCACGCCAAGCGTGCGTGACGACGTTTCGCGCGGTGGTGCTCGAGCATTTCCGGCGGCCGCGGAACCGCCGCGCGCTGGAGGACGCGAACGCCTCGTCCGAGGGCGCGAACCCGCTGTGCGGCGATCGCGTTCGCGTGCAACTGCGCGTGGACGGCGGCGTCGTTCGTGACGCGGCATTCACCGCCGATGCGTGCGCGATCTGCATCGCGGCGGCGTCGATCCTGACGGACGCCGTGCGCGGGCTGTCGCGCGCCGACGTCCGCGCGATCGACCTGGCATGGATCCATCGCGCTCTCGACGGCGCGCCGCCGGCCGCGCGGGCCAGATGCGCGACGCTGCCGCTCGAGACGCTGCATCGTGCGCTCGACGCCGCGGACCCGACCGCATGATCGCGGGGCTCCTCCTCGCCGCGGGCGGCGCGCGGCGGTTCGGCGCGCAGAAGCTCGTGCGATCCGTGGCCGACAAGCCGCTCGTCCGGCACGCGGCCGAGGCCCTCGCGATCGCAACGGACGAGCTGTTCGTCGTCGTGGGCCACGACGCGGCCGCCGTGCGCGACGCGCTCGCGACCGTGCGCTGCGCGTTCGTCGAAAATGCGGATTGGGCAACGGGCATCGCGAGCTCGGTCGGCGCCGGCGTGTCGGCGATGCCGGCGAACACCGAGGCGGTGGTGGTCGCGCTCGGAGACCAGCCCGGCATCGACCCGCGTACCGTTCAGCGATTGATCGAGTGCTGGCGCACCACGAGCGCGCCGATCGTCTCCGCACGCTATCGCGGCACGCGCGGCCATCCGGTGTTGTTCGATCGTCAGGTCTTCCGCGAGCTCCTGGCGCTCGAGGGCGACGTCGGAGCGAAGGCCGCGATCGAGCGCGACCCGGCGCGTGTCGCCTACGTGGACCTGGATCAGGAGCTCCCGCGCGACGTCGACACGCCCGGGGACCTCGCGTCGCTTCGCGGCTGAGGGCTCGCTCGCCGGAAGGGCGAGTGGTATGCTAGGGACTCCGCGAGAGGAGCCCGCGATGCATGGCCCGATGATGCACTTCCGCACAGGCACACGTGGTCGACGAATGAAGACTCTCGCCGTCGCCGCGCTCGCGTTCAGCGCGACAACCGCCCCGATCGCCGCGCAACGCGCCGCGACGATGGCCGGGCGCTCGCCGGTCTACGCGCCGAACGGCGTCGCGGCCACGAGCCAGCCGCTCGCCACGACCGCGGCGATCAACGTCCTCGAGCACGGCGGCAACGCGATCGATGCCGCCGTGACGGCCGCCGCCGTCCTCGCCGTCGTCGAGCCGATGATGACGGGCATCGGCGGCGACATGTTCGCGCTCGTATGGAGCGCGAAGGAGAAGCACCTCGTCGCGCTGAACGCCAGCGGACGCGCCGGCTCGCTGATGACGCGGGAAGAGCTGCTCCGCCGCGGTCGCACGCGCATGCCGTCGCGCGGGCCCGAGACGATCACCGTTCCCGGCGCGCTCGCCGGATGGAGCGCGCTGCTCGCGAAGTACGGCACCATCTCGCTCGCCCAGGCGCTTCAGCCGGCGATCGAGTACGCGGAGCACGGCTACCCGGTCACGCCGGTGATCGCCGGCGACTGGGCGCCGGAGCAGCGGATCCTCGCGGCGGACGAGGGCGGTCGTACTACTTTTCTAATAGATGGCCACACGCCGGCGGCCGGCGAGTGGTTTCGCAACCCGGACCTCGCCGCCACGTTTCGCGAGATCGCGAAGGAAGGGCCGGGCGCGCTCTACGGCGGTCCCCTCGGCCAGCGCATCGTCGACCACGTGCGCAAGCTCGGTGGATTCCTCACGCTCGACGATCTGAGGCGCAATCGCCCGACGTGGGTCACGCCGATCTCGATTCCGTTCCACGGCTACCGGATCTGGGAGCTGCCGCCGAACAACCAGGGCGTCGCCACGCTCGAGATGCTCCGCATCCTCGACGCGTACGACCTGAAGGCGATGGGCCACAACTCGGCGGCGTACCTGCATCACTTGATCGAGGCCAAGAAGCTCGCCTACGCCGATCTCGCGCGGTACGTGGGCGACCCGGACCACCTGACCGTGCCGCCGAGCTATCTCCTCTCCGATCCGTTCATCGCCGAACGACGGAGCCACATCGACGAGCACAAGGCGCAGGTGCAGGTCGATCCGGGACCAGCGCGCACGGCGAGCGAGACGATCTATCTCACGGTGGCCGACAAGGACGGCAACATGGTGTCGTTCATCAACAGCCTGTTCGACGAGTTCGGATCGGGCGTCATCGTGCCGGGCACCGGCTTCGCGCTGCAGGATCGCGGCGCGGGCTTCACGATGGACCCCGGTCTGCCGAACACCGTCGCGCCGGGCAAGCGGCCGTTCCACACGCTCATTCCAGGCTTCGTGACCAAGCCAGGCCCGAACTCAGCGCCGGACGGCACGGGCGACGAGCCGTGGATGAGCTTCGGATTGATGGGCGGCGCGATGCAGGCGCAGGGGCACGCGCAGTTTCTGCTGAACCTGCTCGTATTCGGCGAGAACGTGCAGCAGGCGATGGACGAAGGCCGCTTCCGCCACATGTCCGGTACGCGCGTGCTTGTCGAGCCCGTGATCGCCGACAGCGTGATCGCGCAACTCCGTGCGATGGGGCACGACGTGCAGGTCGCACCCGCGTCGATGTTCGGCGGCAGCCAGGCGATCATCAGGCTGAAGCGCGGATACATGGCG
>DASZUN010000191.1:0-2021 GCA_035547615.1 Gemmatimonadaceae bacterium
TCAGCCGGGGGCGGTCTTCCGTGGCGCCGGTGCCGTCGCCGCCGGCGTCCACGGCGCGGCGGCGGTAGGGCACGAGGTCCTGGCCCAGCACCACCAGCGTGCGCGTCGCCACCGTGCTCGCGAGCGGTTCGGGGATCGCCATCTCGCGGATGTACGCGTCGATCGCCCGGTCGAAGGGCATGTCCTCGGCCAGCGTATCGACGAACATCAGCGCGTTGTCCACGTGCGCGCGGATGATCGCTTCCTCGGCGCGGGCCTGCGCCAGTCTCAGCCGCCGCTCGGCGGCGGGCTCGAGCTTCCGGCGGAAGATCCGTTCAGGGAAGAGGCGGCGGAGGAACGAGGGCATGTTCATGAATCTAGGGGTGTCGGATACCCCGGCCAGGGGCAGATCCCATACCACACCACCAGATCGGCGGAGTCGTGTTCGGGCGACCGTGGGCTGCACAGCCTGCCACTGCTCTGCTCGGGAATCTCGAGAATTGCCCGAGATCGCTCGACCTTGCCGAACCGAGGTCGGTTCGGCGCGCTCGGGACTCCTGCGGACCCGCACCATAAGACGAGCGACGTTGCGGCGCTTCCATATCCGGCCGGCACAACGCGCTGCCTCCCGGCAGTCGGATTCATTGCCGAATGCGCGTGAGCGGTTGGCCGACTGGATTCGCGGAAGATCGCCGTGGCGTCGGATCAGCGAAGTGTGAAAAATGGGTGCTCGTCGGGCGTCGACGCAGATGTTCGAATATGGTAATACTCATTCAAGAGTGAAGCATCCGCCGTTGTGTCCCACTCGACTTACAGGTGTGGAATAGCAGCAGACGCGCGATGAGGTTGCGGCGCTTGATCGGCCGGCGCATCGCAGCGAGTGCGGTACTGGTCGTCGCCGTTTCGGTGACGACCAGTTGCCATGCTTTCGACGCGACGTCGCCGGGGGAACCGCGCGCGGCGCACGTCATCTGGCAAGTGGCACTCCCCGCGCTCGGGCCGCCTGCCTTTGACGACTCCACAGTCTACTTCTCCCTCCGCACACATCTGATCGTCGCCGTGAATCGCGCGAGTGGGAGCGTGCGCTGGTTCGGCGGCTCGGGTCTGGGCGGCTCGAGCCTCACGGTAGAAGAAACGCCCGTCCGGGCGACCGACGTCGTGGTGTTTGGCGACTGGAACTTGACGGCATTCGATGCCAAGACCGGCGCCTTCCGCTGGGTGTTCGGCGACCAGTTCAGTGGTGATGGGCCCGGGCTTTACATGTTTCAAACGGATGGCACCACGATCTACACCGGCTCGGCGACCGGTGGCGCGTTTGCACTCGATGCAGCGAGCGGACGGCTGTTGTGGCGTGTCGACCTGGTACCAGGCAAAGGGAATCAGGTGCGTGCCTATGCGGTGCGCGATGGCCGTGTGTACCTGACGGTCCGCCACAATGGGCTGCGGTTCGCCGGACGAGTGTACGTGCTCGACGCCCGCACGGGCGCGACGATCTGGTCGTATGAGCTGCCTCGCGCGGACGGTTCACCCAATGGAACGAACGGCATCGTCTTGTGCCAGTCCGGTACCGGGCGGAGGCTGGTCGTGGTCTCGTTCGATGATGGCAGAATCGCCGCGCTCGATGCGGCCGATGCGACGGTACAGTGGACGATTGCAGCTCGCAGTATTCAAAACGACGATCGCAACATGGCGGCAGCGGCGGGCATTCTGATCGCGTCGGGGCTCTCGCCGGATGTGGTCGACGCGTACGATCTCGAGACTGGAGCAATGCGCTGGGAGATGAGCTCGACGCAAGGCTCAGTGGAGATAGGGCCAGGTCACGTTAGCGCCGACTCGAGCGTTGCACGCGTGAATTTCACGAACGGCGTGATTGGCACATACGATCTTCGCACCGGTGCGCTGCGTGATCTGCTGCGCGCACCGACCAGCTTCTTCACCAATACACCAGTGGGCGACCGTGGCGCCTATTTTCTAGGCGGCTGGGACCACGCCTTCGCGATTCGGCTATGACGATTGTCACATAGCCGATGCGTTTGCGGACG
>DASZUN010000192.1:0-8670 GCA_035547615.1 Gemmatimonadaceae bacterium
GCAGACGATGAGCATCAAGCCGACCGCCGGCCCGGCGCGGCAGGTGGCGCAGGCGGGCGGCGCGCGTGACAACGTGGCGTGCGTCGACGGCCACGCGGCCGCCACCGGCCGCGGCGGCGCGGGCGGCGGCCGGGGCGGCGCGCGCAAGAACGTGATCAACGGCGAAGCGGGCGATCAGTATCGGTTCAACTGGAACACGCCGGTCATCCTCTCGCCGCACAACCCGGACATCGTCTACATGGGCGGCAACCGGGTGTTCAAGTCCTATGATCGCGGCACGAGCTGGGTCGCGAGCCCGGATCTCACGAAGCAGGTCGACCGCTGCAACGTCGCCGTCATGGGCGTCGCCGGCGACAAGACGCAGCTCTCCAAGAACGACGGCCTCTCGCAGTACAGCACGATCATCTCGCTCTCGGAATCGCCCGTGATGCCCGGCGTGGTCTGGGCGGGCACCGACGACGGGAACCTGCAGGTGAGCCGCGACGGCGGGCTCACGTTCACGGAAGTCGGGCACAACCTGCCCGGCCTGCCGAACGGCGCGCTCACCGGCGACGATCCGTTCTGGATCTCGCGCATCGACGCGTCGCACTTCGACGCGGCGACCGCGTACGTCTCGGTCGACGGCCACCGCAGCGACGACCTGCATCCGTACGTGTTCGTCACGCACGACTACGGCAAGACGTTCCAGAGCGTCACGGGCGACTTGCCGAGCTACGGCAACGTGCAGGTGGTTCGCGAGGACCCGGTGAACAAGGATCTGCTCTTCGTCGGCACCGAGTTCGGGCTCTACGCCTCGACGAACGGCGGCAAGCACTGGGAAAAGTTCATGAACGATTACCCGACCGTGCGCACGGATGACATCTTCATCCACCAGCGCGATCACGACGTGATCGTCGCCACGCACGGCCGGAGCATCTGGATCGCCGACGACATCTCCGCGCTCGAGCAGTTCACGCCGGAGGTGCAGTCGCAGGACAGCTACCTGTTCTCGCCGCGTCCGGCGATCGACTACAAGAACGATCTCACCAACAACCCGCACATCGGCGGCGAGAAGAACTTCGTCGGCGAGAATGCGCCGCGCGGCACGGCGATCAGCTACTACCTCAAGTCCGGCGCGAGCGACGTGAAGCTGTCGATCGTCGACGCGATGGGCCGCACGCTGTGCACCACGGACGCGCCGAAGGACGCCGGCATCCACAAGGTGCAGTGGACGCTGGTGGCGCCGATGCTCGCGCCCCAGGGCGGCGGCCGCGGGTTCGGCGGCGCGGGCGGATTTGGCGGGCAGGCTGGGCCGCGCGACGAGAGCTGCAGCGCCGCGTTCGGCGGACGCGGCGGCTTTGGCGGCGGCGGCGCGAACCCGATCGTCCCCGGCACGTACACCGCGAAGCTGACGGTGAACGGCCAGGCCTACACCAAGCCCGTCGAGGTGCTCGAGGACGTCTGGTTCAAGGCACGTTGAGCCGGCAGCGGGGTTGAATGAGAGAACGGCGCGGAGCTCACGTTCCGCGCCGTTCTCGTGCCATGCCCTCGGATCATTAGCTTTTGCACCGTGGATAGACCAAGACGAACCCCGGAATACGAAGCAGAAGTCAAGGAGCGGCAGGACCGCGCCGGCCGATTCGGATTCATCCTCGGCTGCGTCGCCGCGGTCGCCGCGCTGGCGATCAACCTCTGGCGGATCGGCCCGCCATGGGACACGCTCACGCTGGTATCGGCGGTCCTCATGGCGGCGCTCAACGTGCCGATCGGCATCGCGCTCGGGCTGCTCGGCGAGAAGGTGACGCGCCGGCCGCCGGGCGGCCCCGGCCGTTAGCCCCGGGTGATCAGGCCTCGAACACCAGACTCAGGCACGTCACCCCGCCTTCGACTTTCGCGAACTCTGTTACCGAAACTGGTACGGTCGCGAAGCCCTCGTCCACGAGCAGGCGAGCCGTGTCCGGAAAGGCGTCGGACGCGATGACGCGGTCGCCGATCACGAGCACGTCACCCGCCCAGGGCTCCGTCGCCGGGACGTCGAGGAGCTTCGCGGCCGGCAGCGGCGCCGCGTCGATCCACGCGCGATTGACGAGGAAGCGCCCGTCCGGCAGCGCGCTGCACGCGGTCTTGAGGTGCAGACACCCGCGCACCGGCACCGCGGTCACGCGATAGCCGTACGGCGCGACGATCTCGCGCAGCGACGCGATCCCTGCCGCATCGGTGCGCGCGGACGCACCCACGTACAGCGCGCGCCCCGCCCGCACCACGTCGCCGCCGTCGATCGTTGCCGGGAGCGACACGCGCGCGATCGGCCGGTGTGCCCGGAGCGCGGCCTCGATCGCCGGCGGCTCGTCCCGCCGCGACGGCGCGCCCATCGACATCATCACCGCGATCTCGTCGAGCACGAGCGCCGTGTCCTCGACGAACACGCCGTCCGGCATGTCGTCGTTCACCTCGAGCGCGATCACCTCGGCGCCGCACGAGCGGAGTGCGTCGCGGTAACCCGCGTGCTGCGCGAGCGCCACCGCGTAGTCCACGCGAGACGCCGGCACGTACGTCCGCTCGCCGTGCTGCATGTGCGGCGACGGCCGGTTGGTCAGGGCGAGGAGTCGGCGCCTGCGGGGCATCACGGCGGACTCGCCCCGCCGCCGAACGACGCGCGCAGAGACGACGTCTCGCTCTCCGCGCCCACGAACAGGTTGTCCGGGAACCGGCGGTAGCGGAGCATGTCGGCGTAGATGCGCGCGTTGTCGTACGTGTTGAGCCCCATGCCGGCCAGATACTGGAGCCGCAGGTTGCCGTCGCGGTTGATCTGCGCGTCGCTCAGCCACGGCGCGAGATCCCGCGCCTGGCCGCCGTACGTCGCGAGCAGCGACAGCGCCGAGTTGAATCCGACCTCGCCGAGCGACTCGCGCACGCGATCGTAGTCGGGACGCGCCAGGCGCTGCTGCATCGAATCGACGTCGATCGGCTGCGGCGTGGCGTGCCCGGCCAGCAGCACGTCGTACCCCTGGCCCTGAATGTCGTTGCTCCACACGCTCCCGTCGGGAAACACGTCGAAGAACGTCGCCAGCTCGCTCTTCACCACGTCCGGGTAGCTCTCGTACAGCGGCACCCACTGCGTCACCACGCCACCCGGATTGAGATGCTGCTTCACGAGCTCGAAGTATTCCTTCGTGTACAACGTCGCGGCGCCCTTCACCCATGGATGGATCGGGTCCGAGGTGATGACGTCGAACTTCTCGCGGGTCGTCAGGATGTAGTGCCGCGCGTCGTCGTAGACGATCTCCACGCGCAGGTCGTGCGCCACGTCGTAGTTCTCGCGCGTGAAGTACGTCGACACCACGCGCGGAATCAGCGGCTCGATCTCGCAGATCACGATCCGCTTGATGCCGGGATACGTCACGAACGAGCCGGCCGTCACGCCAGCGCCGAAGCCGACCACGAGCACCGACGTCGGATCCTTGTCGAGCAACGCCGAGATGTGGCCGAGCATGCGCTGCAGCCGCATGTCCTGCGGGAGGCTCGAGGCCTCGACCTTGCCCGCCACGTGGAAGTTGCGCGCGCCGCTCTCTTCCTCGGACACGGCGATCGACGAGTTCATGCCCTCGCCCACGTACAGATAGCGAGGCTGCGTCGTGTACGTCGGCAGAAACCGGCCGTACGCGACCAGCCCGTCCGGCACCTTGGGCACGCTCGTGAGCAAGGCGACGGCGACGACGAGCGCGATCGCCGCCGCGACGAGCGCCGGTTGGCCGAGCGGCGGCTCGAATGCCGGCTGGCGCCTGCCGGCGCCCCCTTCGCTCGTGCTGCCAAAGGTCGCCCCGAATGCCACGAGCGCCGAGATCACCGCGATCCCGATCAGCAACTGCTCGCCGTGTTGCGTGCCGATCTGCGGAATCACGATGATGCTGAACAGGATCGAGCCGATGATCGCGCCCACCGTATTCGCCGCGTACACGCGCCCGACGAGCGTGCCGGCATCGTGCCCCGGGCCGGCCACCGCCGCGATCGCGAGCGGGAAGCTCGCGCCCCACAACAGCGCCGCCGGAAACACCGCGACCAGCGACCGCACGACATCGAGCTCGAACGTGATCCAGGGGCTGGGCGAGAGCTGCGGATTGATCGGCCAGTACGGAAGCGACTTCGTCATCATGTACGCCGCCCACGCGACGCCGAGCGTGAGCAGCATCTGGCTCCAGCCCAGCGCCGCGCGCGGCCGCGATCCGCGAGCGAGCCACGCGCCGCCGCTGCTCCCGAATCCCAGGCCGATGAGAAACACGGCGAGAATGATCGAGAACGTGTAGACCGAGGCGCCGAGCATGAGTGAGAGCACCCGCGTCCACAACACTTCCGCGCCGAGCGCCGTGAGCCCGGACAGCCCGATCGCGAGATACAACCAGTTCGCGCGCGGCGTCGGCGCCGCTTCGGCCTCACCCTCGCGCGCCGGCTGCACCGCCGGACGATGCGGCGCCCGCTTCGAGAGCGCGAAGCCGATGCCGGCCACCGTGAAGTTCACCGCCGCCGCGACGACCGTGGTCGTCGCCATGTCGTGCACGCGCAGGAGATAGAATCCCGCCACGAGGCACCCGAACACGGCGCCCGCGATGTTGCTCCCGTAGAAGAAGCCGAGCCACGAGACGCCGGTCGGCGTGCTCTCCACCCAACGCGCGATCGCCGGCAGCGTCGCGCCCATGAGGAGCGTCGGCGGCAAGAGGCAGATCGCGCAGATCACGCCCCGCCACAGAATGCCGAGCAGGCCATGCATCGCCGTCGCCGTGTACAGGCCGCCCATCAGTGGCACGACGCCGAGCACGATGAGACCGAGCACGCCGATGCCGCCCTCGAGCATCGCGTAGATGCGCAGCGGATGCTGCGCCGGCGAGACGAATCGCGGGAGCAGCATGCTCCCGAGACACATGCCGCCCATGAACGTCCCGAGCAGCACGCCCAGCGACACCGCGGACGATCCGATCACGAGCTGCAGGAGCTGGAACCACACGATCTCGTAGATCAGCGCCGCGCATCCGCTGCCCACGAACAGCACCAGCAGCAGCGGCATGAACCGTTGCGTCGGCGGGAGGGACAGCGGCTGCGCCGCGGCGTGCGGCTGACGTGCGGTTTGCTTCGGCATGTGCGGCGGGGATCGGGGAGGGTGGGGGATTGCTACAGTTACGCTCCAGGCGCGCGCAGGGTTGGACTTGTACGCCTTCCCGCGCCGCCATAGGCTACACCCTCGATGCTCTCGTCTCTCTGTGTCTTCTGCGGCTCCTCGTCGGGTGATTCACCGCTCTTCGTCGAGGCCGCGCAGGTCTTTGGCCGCGAGCTGGCGCGCCGCAAGATTCGCCTGGTGTATGGCGGCGCAAGCGTCGGCATCATGGGCGCGCTCGCCGACGCCGTGCTCGCGGCGGGCGGGGCGGTGGTCGGTGTGATTCCACACGCGTTGATCAAGCGCGAGATCGCGCACCGCGGCCTCACCGAGCTGCACGAGGTCACGACGATGCACCAGCGCAAGGCGCTCATGGCCGAGCTCGCCGATGCGTTCGTCGCGCTCCCCGGTGGACTCGGCACCCTCGAGGAGCTCTTCGAGATCTGGACCTGGGGGATGCTCGGCATCCACAACAAGCCATATGGGCTGCTCGAGGTGAACGGCTTCTTCGAGCCGCTGATCGCCTTTCTCGATCACGCGCGCGATCACCAGTTCATCCGCGACGACCAGCGCGCCCGCCTCATCGTCGAACGCGACGCGAGCCGGCTCCTCGATGCGCTGAAGAACCGGCTCGCGTGAGTGCTCGCGCAGGACGTCAGTCCTTCGTCAGCGCGAACATGAACGGCATCTGGACGAGCTGCTTCACCTTTTTACCACCCACGCGCGCCGGAGAGAAGCGCATGTTCGGCAGTGCGTTCTTCACCGATTGAGTGAACAGCTCGTGCGATGACTTGAGCACCTTGAACGTGCTCATGTCGGCGTAGCCGAGCGTGTCGACGGTGAACTGGGCCAGCACCTCGCCCCCCACCTTCGCCGCGCGCAGCATGTCCGGATACTTCGCCGGCGGGTTGTTGGCCAGCGGCGCTACCGGCTGCTCGACCTGGAACTCGAAGTAGGTCTGCCCGTCGACGACGCGCGTTGGCGCGATGCCCTCGCGCTGCATGCGCACCGCCGCTGGCGCCCGCTGCGCCGCCGCTGCCTTGGTGTCCGGCTGCACTGGCGTCCCGAGCGCCGTCCGGCTCAGCGCGAACTGAAACGGCATCTGCACCAGCTGCCGCACCGGCCGCCCACCGACGAGTGCCGGCACGAACTTCATCGTCGTGATCGACTGCCGGACTGCCGCCGTGAACAGATCGTGCGTGGACCGCAGCACCCGGAATGTGCGCATGTCCACCGTGCTGTCGGGATTCACCACGAACTGCGCGAGCACCTCCCCCTCGATCCTGGACTCGCGGAGAAGATCCGGATACCGCGGCGCCGTGCTCCCCGGCACCGGCCGCGCGGTGTGCTCCACCTGGAACTCGAAGTACGTCTGGTTGGGCGCCGTCTTCGTCGGGCTCGCCTTCGGGCCCGGCGCCGTCGGATTCTCCGTCTGCAGCGAGCAGGCGAGCGCCAGCGCGCCCGCGGCGACGCACACGCCGCCGATCATCGTCGCGCGCACCAGGCGGCGGGTCGAGTGTTGCATGGCCACTATCCTCCGTTCGAGTTGGCTCGTGGGTTCGGAGAGCATCGGCGCGAAGAGCGTCGGCGCGAGTCCGCGCCGCTGCGCGATCGTCAGCATCAACAGCCCGTATCGCTCGGGCGCTGGATGCACGCGCAGCACGCGCGCGTCGCAGTCCAGCTCGATCGCGAGCCGCAGCCGGCGCACGCAGTACCAGAGCGCCACGTTCCACGGCATCAGCGCCGCCGCCAGCGCGCCGATGAACAACAGCTGCGGGTCGCGCGCGCGCCGATGCTCCTGCTCGTGCTCGAGCACCATCGCGCGAAGCGGCTTGTCGAGCGCGAGCGTCCACTCGGGCAGCACCACGTCCATGGACTGGAGCCCGATCACCGCCGGGCCGACATTGCCCGAGACGCGCACGCGTGCGCCGTCCACGTCGCGCGACGGCCAGTCGCGGCGCGAGCGGCGCAGCGCAACCATCCCCGAGAGCAGACGCGCGAGCAGCACTGCGGAGAGTACGATCCACGCGACGAGCAGCCCGCGATCGACGAACGCCGTCACTGTCGCGCGGAGCGACTGGTCGGCGACGATCCGCATCGGCTGCACCGTGACGGTGAACGGCATCAGCGTCGCCGGCGCGGCGGGCTTCGGCAGGAGGCGGCGCACCACGTCGGCCAGCGGCCACGCGAGCGTCGCGAGCACCGCGCCGAACCAGACGATGCGCCGCGGCCAGCCGCGTGCGTCCGCCACGCGATCGATCGCCAGCGCCGCGATCGCGACCAGCGCGCCGATCAGCGCCGCGTACGACATCCATGACGCGATCATCGACGGCCTCCTTTCTTTGGCGGCGATGTCTTGGCCGGCGTCGCGAGCAGCTTCCGCAGCCGGCGCAGGTCCTCGGCGGAGAGCGACTCGTCTTCGACGAGCTGCGCGATCAGCTGCTCGGGCGAGCCGTGGAACAGCTTGTCGACGAGGCGCGCGATCGCGCTGCGCCGAGCCGCGCGCCGCGCCACCTTGGGGTAGTAGCGATGCGCTTTCCCCTCGGCGACGTGCGACACGAGCTCCTTCGCCTCGAGGTTGCGCAGGATCGTGAGCACGGTGGTGTAGGCGAGATCCGCCGGCAGCCGGTCGCGCACCTCCGCCACCGTCCCGTTCCCGAGATCCCAGAGCACGCCCATCACGTCCAGCTCGCGATCGCCCAGCACGAATTCGTCCATGGGTCTGGCCTTTCTACTAGGATGGTAGTAGAATACGCCCCGCTTGCGCCCCTGTCAACTATGAGCATAGCAGATCGCGTTCCCGCCGTCCGCCGCCTCGCCGTCGCCCTCCTCGGCCTCGCCGCGGCGGCGGCCCCCGCCCCCGTCCCCCTCCGCGCCCAGGCGCCCGACGCGCTCCGGCTCGAGGCGCTCATCGACGGGCTCACCGTCACGCCCCGCGTGCTCTTCGTCGCGCTCCGCCCCGGCGACGAGAACCTGCCGCTCATCGCGTGGCTCTCACGCGGCAAGCACGTCGAGACTGGCGTGCTCGCGCTCACCCGTGGCGAAGCCACGCCCAACGCCGCCGGTCTCGAGTCCGGCATCGCGCTCGGCGCCGTGCACGTCCAGGAAGCGCTCGCCGCGCGGCGGATCGACGGCGCGGAGCAGTTCTTCACCCGCGACTACGATTTCGGCGCGGCCCGCGACACGGTCGACGTGTTCAAGCAGTGGAATCGCGATTCGCTCGTTGCGGACGTCGTGACCGTGATCCGGTCGTTCCGTCCTCACGTGATCGTCGCCGAGTATGCGCCAGGCACCGCGGCGCTCGACCCCGAGCTCGCGGCGCTCGCCTCAGTCGTGCGCGAGGCGTTCGACGCGGCCGACGACGCGCATCGCTTTCCGTTCGGACAGTTCGGTCCGGGGTGGCGACCCGCCAAGCTCTATCGCTATGGCAGCGGCCTCCGGATCGCGACCGATCAGTATGATCCCGCACTCGGCGGATCGTACGCCGATCTCTCGGTCGATGCGCGCGCGCAGTATCGCACGCGCGGGCTGGCGAACATCTCGCC
>DASZUN010000193.1:0-29193 GCA_035547615.1 Gemmatimonadaceae bacterium
CGCCATACCCCGCGCTTCTCACTTCGCTTCGCTCGATTTCGCTACATCACGGCTTCTTCGTCACCGCGCCCTTCACCGCACCGGTCACGGAACCCGTCACGCCGGCCGCGGCACCGGCCGCGCCCTTCGCCGCCGCGTTCACGCCGGCCGAGGCACCGCCCGCCGCGCTGCCCGAGGCGCCGTTCGCCGCGCCGGCGGCTGCACCGTTCGCGGCGCCGTTGGCCGAACCCTGTCCCTGGCCCGCACCGAGGCCGAGCCCCGCGTCGAGACCGCCCGCGAGCGACGCCAGCGCATCATCGCTCGCGCTCGCGTCGAGCTTGGACTGGATCTGCGCCAGCGCGTGATCCACCGGCTGCCCGTTCGCTTCGAGTTTGCTCAACACGTTGAACGCCACGGTGAGCGATCGGTCGGACGGCGCGTGCTTGGCGAGCGCCTCGATCTGCGCGTCGGTCGCGCCGCGCTCCATCGCCTGCGCACCAGCCGTGACCTCGTCCGGCTGCGGATTCGCGCGGCCGGCGCGGATCATCGCCGACTGCGACGCGTCGAGCCGCGCTTCCGTCTGCGCGACGGCGCTCGCGACCTGTGCGTCGCTTGCCGCTTTCGCCTGGCCTTCCGCCATGCGCTGGCGCATCGGCTGATCGGGCAGGTGCTTTGCGCGTGCCGCCTGGAACGCGGCGTCGATCTTCGCGCGGGACTCGGCCGAGTAGTTGGCCGGCACGTTCACGTTGGCCTGCGCGTTCACCGATGCCGAGGCCGACACGGATCCCTGCTGCGCGACGAGCAGACCCGGTGCGAGGGCGAGGGCAACCGTCAGAGTGGCGACTTTCATGTGTTCCTCCAGTGAAGCAGTTCGTTCGATGCGCGAGGCACTTGGCTATCGCGCGGTGGTACGCGGCGTGTCGCTCACGGTGAGCCACGCCGTCTTGCCGCCGAAGTCGTCATCGGCTGGGGCGGCGCCTTCGGGAATCGCCCACGTCGCACCATCGACGCGGAACGAGTAGCGGTACTGGCCGGGCGGGATCCGGAGATCCACGTACCACACGCCGTTGTCGGCGCGGCGCGCGGCGATCGGATGCCAGTTCGTGAAGTCGCCGAGCACGTCCACGCGCGTCGCTGATTGCGCGCGAATGGCGAGTCGCGTCATGCCCGACCGCGGGGCCGCCACGCCCTCGGGGCGGACGACGCGGCTCGGCGGCGAGCGACCGGTGCGCAGCGACATCCCGACGTTCAGATACCGGCCGGCCGGCGTGCCGATCAGGTGATCCGTCGGATACGCGCCGCCGCTCAACTGCACCGCGGCGATGGGCGTGACGGCAATCGTGACGAGCGCGCTGCCGAACGTGGTGCGCGCGCCGGATTCGTCGCGCACGCCGATCGTTCCACCGATCGCGACGATGCCCTTGAGCACCGACGCCGAAGCGCTGCGCTCGGTGTAATGGATCGAGTCGACGCCGGTCTGCTCCTGGCGCACGCCGACGATCATCGTTTCCGCCTCGTCGCTCGTCAGGCGCGCGTTGGCGCCGAAGAGAATCCCGGCCGCGCGCCGCGACGCGCTGATCGACCGCGATGTCGTCGTCGGCGCGCCAAGCACCCCCGGAGCGCCCGGCGCGGTCAGCGTCGCCGCGGTCGACGCGAGCTCGCCGCGCGCGCCGGCGTAGCCGGTCACCGGCCCGAGCGAGAGCTCGAGCGCCGGAAGGGCGGCCGCGGTTGCATATGAGAACTGGTATGACGTGTTCGTATATGCCGCGTCGGCATCGAGCGTCGCGGCCGCGTATCGCGAGAGCGGGAGCCGCGCCGAGAGACTCGGACCGCCGCCCAGCGACCATTGCTGGTTGTCGAATCGCGTGGCGCTGGCGTCGAGGCCCAGCACGAGGCGCGGGTCAGGCGTGTACGCGACGGCCGGGCTCACCGTCACGGCGCGCGACGTGACGCCGCGCACGTCGGTGGCGGAGCCGCCGACGACCGACACCGAGCCTCGCACCTGTTGAGCGGATGCTCGTGATGAGAGCGCGCCACAAAGCAGCACGGCGAGCACGACTCGCGTGGCCTGCATCGTGTCCCTCGCGAAAGTGGTCTGGCGAGGTCTACACGCGAGCCACGGGCCCCTGTGCCATGAACGGAGAACAATCACCTGGGCTCGGTGACAACAGTCACGCCCCAGGCGCGCTCAGGCGAACGCGGCGCGACGTACGGCACAGCCGCACGGCACAGGCGCACGGCACAGGCCGCCTCGTGCGAACGGCGGTCCCGCTCTTGCGCTCGATACAGGTCGGGAGGGACGACGCATGGCAGAGCTGCCGAATTACGATTCCGAGCACTGGACGCCGGAGACCGGAGCGTCCACGGGCGACGCGCGCGAGAACGATCCGCGCGACGCCGGCTTCACGAACGAGCAGGACCGCGTGTTTCGCTCGCATTTCCAGCATGTGAACCGGCTCGCCGATCGGAGCTACGAGCAGGTCGAGGCCGCATACCGCCTCGGCTTCGAGGCGGGGCGCACGCACCCGGTCGCGAGACGCGACTTCGAGGACATCGAGAAGGATCTCGAGGGCGGCTGGCTCAACGTGCGCGTGAGTGGCGGCGACTGGGCGGCGGTGCGCGAATTCGCCCGCGTCGGGTTCGACGCCGCACGCCAGGGGCGCATCGAGCACACGACCGCGGCGGGGACGACGCTCTCGCACGATCGGCCGAGCTTCTCCGATCCGGTGCCGGACAACACGGATCCCACCGCCCCGGAGAGCCCGGAGCAGACGCTCGCGTACCAGCACGAGACGAGCGCCGATCAGGAATGGCTTCCGCACGACCTGCGGACGGACGATCCGTACGCGAGTCCGCAGCCGGACGACTCGCCGACTGACGCCGAGCACTGAGCGGCGCGTGAGACGTTGCGAAGAGGCGGTGCGGGCGCCAATGTCCCGCACCGCCTCTTCACATCCATGACCTCACGACGCGATTTCGTTCGCACCGCTGCCGGTGCATCCGTTGCCCTCGCCGGATTCCCGGGAATCATTCTGCGCTCCCGCTTCGCCGCGGATGTCGTCATCCGAAACGGAACGGTGTTCGACGGCAGCGGCGCCGCGGGCCGTGTGCTCGACGTCGCCGTCTCGGCCGACCGCATCAGCGCCGTCGCGCGCAAAATTCCCGGCCGCGGCGCGACCGAGATCGACGCGCGCGGGCTCGCCGTGGCGCCGGGCTTCATCGACATCCATTCGCACGGGGACGGCACGCTGTGGAGCGATCCCAACGCGGAGTCGGTGATCCGCCAGGGCGTGACAACGATCGTCGTCGGGCAGGACGGCTCGTCGCGCGCGCCGCGCGCGACCGGCGGCGGCCGTGAGGACGAGGCAAGCCGACAGTTCGCCACGATGGCGGAGCTCTGGTCCGCGCTCCCCACCGTGAATCCGGCGGTGAACGTGGCGTCGATGATCGGACTCGGCACGGTGCGCGACGTGGTGATCGGCGGCGACGATCGCCCGGCCACGCCGGACGAGCTGACGCGCATGCGCGGCCTCGTCGAGGCGGCGCTCCGCGACGGCGCGTGCGGCGCGTCGACGGGACTGGAGTACACGCCAGGCGCCTTCGCCTCGCGCGACGAGCTGATCGAGCTCTGCCGGCCATTGAAATCGCGCGGCCTTCCCTACGCGACGCACATGCGCAACGAGGACGACCGGCTCCTCGAGGCGATCGACGAGGCGATCGCGGTGGCGCACGGCGCCGGGTGCCCGTTAGAGATCTCTCATCTCAAGGCCGAAGGGCCGCGGAACTGGTCCAAGCAGGATGAGGCCTTCGCGCGCATCGCCGCGGGCCGCTCGGCGGGAACCGACATCAAGTTCGACTGCTATCCGTACGTCGCGTTCCAGACCGGGCTCACGAACCTGTTCCCCGTCTGGAGCCGCGACGGCAGCGACGCCGCGTTCCTCGCCCGCCTCGACGATCCGTCCGTCGCGCCGCGCATTCGCACCGAGTCGCTCGAGAAAGTCGCGCTGATCGGCGGATGGGACAACGTGATGATCTCGAACGTGTCCAATCCCGCGGACCGCGCCGCGGAAGGCGCGCGGCTCGGCACGTACGCGGCGCAGCACGGGATGGATCCGTACGACATGGCCGTCGCCCTGCTGAAGCGCAATCACGCCAACGTCGGCATGGTGGGCTTCGCGATGAGCGAGGACAACGTCGACAAGATCTACGCGCACCCGCTCAGCATGGTCTGCAGCGACGGCGGCGCGTTCGCCGTCGACGGTCCGGCGCACGTGGGCCACCCGCATCCACGCGGACTCGGCACCTTTCCGCGCGTGCTCGCCCGCTACGTGCGCGAGCGGAAGGTCCTCACGCTCGCGCAGGCCATTCACAAGATGACCGGCATGCCCGCGGCGCGCCTGCACCTGCGCGATCGCGGCCGCATCGCACCGAACGCCGCGGCGGACGTCGTCGTGTTCGATCCGGCGACGGTGCAGGACACGGCGACCTACGCGAATCCCTTCCAGTACCCGATCGGGATCAGCGCCGTGGTCGTGAACGGCGCGATCGCGCTCCGCGATGGATCGCGCGGCGCGACTCGCACGGGACGTCCGCTGCCCGTCGCCTGATCAGGTGGAGCGGATGTACGAGCAGCCCGCTTCCTGCGCGCGGTGCACGGCGTACACGCCGCTCGGCTGCAGGATCAGGCCGGGAACGAGGTTCGCCTTGATCTCCTCGTACACCGCGGTCGGCGTCTGATTCGTTCGCTGCGCGATGATCGTGCTCATGCCGCGCGTGGCGAGATCGCAGCCGAGGAGAATCTGACCGTGCGTGCCGAGCCACGAGAGCGTGCCCTGCGCGTGCTCGGGCACGTCGCTCGTCGCGGCCGCCGCCGCGGTCGCCTGTCCGAGATACGGATTGCGCGTCGCCCACTGCTTGGTGCGCTCGTCCTTGATCTTCTCGTACTTCCCGAACTCGTACTTCGCCCACATCGCGTCGTTGAACGCCATCGGAATCGCCGCGTGGCGAATCACCAGCACCGAGATGACGTCGTTCCCCACGTCGAGCGCCGCGCGCATCTGATTGATGTACCCGGCGGCCTGGCTCACCGCGAGCCCGTCATCGATCTCCGGCGAGTCGAAGACCGCCTTGTGCTTCGTCGTGATCCGACCGAACCAGCTGTCGTCCCACGTTTTTGGCGCGGGCGGCGGCGCCATCGGCGTTGGCGCGGGTTGCGTCGCGGCAAGCGGAGCGGCGCAGGCGGTGCCGGCGAGCACGATGGCGGACGCGGCGATCTGACCGAGGAATTCGCGGCGTGGTGTGTTGTCGGACATGAGAGTGGGATCGAGGTGGGGCTGGCCCTCAACGATACATTGCGGGACGCCGTTCGTCACCAGCGATCGATTTCCAGTGACCGATCACGATTCCATGTCGCCGCACCGCGCCGCGCACCATCGGCCGGACGGACGCTTTCAGAACCCATGGCCAGGAGGCCAACTCCATGGGTTCAAGGATTTCCTGCGGTGGCGCATTCAAGAGCGACCGGCCATCACGCCATCGCCCGCGTACGGTTCGCTGCCGAGTAAACATCCTGCGGTCGCGACGCCGCGCGCCGCGCGAGACCACCGCTCGGTGACATGGGTCGGACACGCCACCGTGCTGCTGCAGCTCGGCCGGCTCAACGTGCTCACGGATCCGATGTGGAGCGATCGCGCGTCGCCCGTGCAGTGGGCGGGACCGAAGCGGCTCATGCCACCCGGGATCGATTTCGACGCGCTGCCGGAGATCGATCTCGTGCTCCTGTCGCACAATCATTACGACCACCTCGACGCGAACACCGTCCGCCGGATCGCGACGCGCTTTCCCGACGCTTCGTGGCTGTGCCCGATGCGCGTCGGCGGACTGCTTGCATCGTTGGGCGTGCGGCATCTCGTCGAGCGCGACTGGTGGCAGCGCGTGGAGACGCCGGCGTTCACCGCGACGTGCACGCCCGCTCAGCACTTCAGCGCGCGCGGGCTCCGCGATCGCAACGCGACGCTCTGGTGCGGCTGGACGCTGCACACCGAGTCGACGCACGTGTTCTTCGCCGGTGATACCGCGCTCCATCCGGAGTTCCAAGCGATCGCGCGGTCCGAAGGCCCGTTCGACCTCGTCATCCTGCCGATCGGCGCGTACGAGCCGCGCTGGTTCATGGGCGCGGTCCACATGAATCCGGAGGACGCGATCGTCGCGTACGGCGCGCTCGCGAATGGCGTGCTCGCGCGGGCCGACGATCGCGCGCCGGCGTGCGTGCCCGTGCACTGGGGCACGTTCCGCCTGACCGACGAGCCGGTCGAGGAGCCGCCGCGGCGCTTCGCCCGCCTGTGGCGCGAAGCCGGCTATTCAGAGAACGCGAATTGGACCCTCGTGCACGGCGAAACGCGCCAATGGTGAACCACTCGGTTCACAATCGCGCGGCGATCGCTTGGGCCAGCCTGCGCGGCGCATCGGGCGCGAGGCTGAGCAGCAGATTCGGCTCGATCAGCTCGAGTTCCATGAGCAGCAGCGCGTTGCCGCGCGCGATGCCGTCCACGCGCGCATAGAGCGGCACCTCGTCGAGCGCGCGCACCACGTGCTCGGCCTGCGCGATGAGCGACGGCGCGGGATCGTGCGGCGCCACCGAGCCGCCGTGCTCGACCTGCACGCGAAACTCGCCCGCGCGCGCACGCTTGAGCGCCGCATGGCTGTACACGCCGTCGATGAACACGAACGACAGCTCGCCCTGTCGCGGCACTTCCTCGGCGAACGGCTGCAGCAGCGTGTCGCCGAGCGCAGTGACGCGCGCCACGATCGCCCGCGCGTGCTCGTCGAGCGGCGCGTGCAGCGCGTGCGTCTCGTAGCCGCTCGCCGACACCGCGGGCTTGATGACGAACCGCGACCAGTCCTCCGCGGCGATCACGCGCTCCACGTCCGCGGCGCGTCCATGCGACACGACCATCGTCGGGATCACGGCCACGCCGCGCGCCGACAGGTCGAGCAGATAGCGCTTGTCCGCGTTCCACCGCACGAGCGCCGGCGGATTCAGCACGCGCACGCCCTCGCGCTCCAGGCGCGCGAGCCACGCGCGGAACTCCTCGATGCGCAGGTGATAGTCCCAACACGAGCGGATCACGACGGCATCGTAGGCGCGCCAGTCGACGTCCGCGCGCGACCAGACGACCGGCTCCGGTTCGATGCCGAGCGCGGCGAGCGCGGGGACGAGCATCGGCTCGTCCATCGCGAGATGCGGTGCGTCCTCGTACGTCGCGAGCGCGACCCGGCGCGGCGTCACTGGCGACACGGGACGTGCGGATTGGTCGGCTTGGGCCCGTCGAGCCGAGGCGCATGATCGGCGTTCGCCACGTAGAGCGCCGCGTCGAACACCAGCGAGGTGAGTCGCGCGTAGTCCGGGTAGTCGATGTACTGCGGCTCGTCCGTGACCTGGTGATAATCCATGTGCCCACCGCGCGAGAGTGAGACGCTGGGGATCCCGTAGCGCGCGTAGCTGTAATGATCGGCGCGACAGTAGTACTGCGCCGGATGCCCGGGCGCGTCGTACTCGTAGTTGAACACGAACGGCAGCGGTTCCTTCGCGTTCACCGCCTCGAACCAGTCGCCGTATTCGCTGGAGAGCCGACGGAGCCCGACGACCTCGAGGTAGGTCGGCCCGCCGCCCTCGATGTCTCGCGCCGATCCGCGTCCCACCATGTCGAGATCGATTTCGGCGACGATCGAGTCGATCGGAACCGTCGGGTGATCCGTGAACCACGACGAGCCGATCAATCCTTCCTCCTCGGCGGTGTGCGACACGAGCAGGATCGACCGCCGCGGCTGCGCGCCGCCTTTCGCGAACGCTTCGGCGATCTCGAGGAGCGCAACGGTCCCGCTCCCGTCGTCGTCGGCGCCGTTGTAGATCGAATCGCGCCGCGGAGGGCGAATGCGCCGCAGACTATCCAGGATTTCGCGCACGCGGCGCGCTTCGGCCGGCGTGGCCTCGCGCACGGGACTGTCCGCGCCCTGCGGACGAACGACCGTGTTGAACGCGCGCAACGAATCGTGGTCGACGCCGAATCGAGAGAATCCCACGTGATCGTTGTGCGCGGTGATCGCGACGTATTCGCCGTGGAGCGCGGGATCGCCGCCGGGCACGATCGCGATCACGTTCCGGGCGTCGGCGCGGTCCATCGGGTTGCGGGGATGGACGTTCGGCACCACCTGGAAGAACGTCCCGTTCTCGCCGGCGGGCCGCAGACCGAGCCGCGCGAACTCGTCCGCGACGTACGCGGTCGCCCGGTAGTCCCAGATCGATCCGGCGGCGCGCCCCATCATCGAGTCGGCGGCGAACGCGGTGAGGCGCCGCTCGAGATCCTGCGGCGTGATCGCCGCCGAGGTGCCGACCGGCGCGAGCACGCTCGCGCGCGCGCACGCGACGCTGGTCGTCGCGAGCAGGATCGCCAATCTCGTGCGGGTCAGGCCCATGTCTCGTCTCCGGGAGAGGCCGCAAGATCGCCGTTTCCCGTCGTGCGCGGCAAGCCGAAGTGACCGCACGCTCGGCGACCGGGTTCGGCTGTCGGAGGGAATCATGCGACTCGAACACCGACTCATTCGCGCGCTGCCGCTCATCGCGCTGTCCGCGATGGCGTTCACCTGCCCGGCCGACATCCCGGAGCGCGTTCCGAACGGGAATTGGGGCGGCGATCACATCGGGATGGTCGTGACGGATACCGGCGCCACGATCGAGTACGATTGCGCGAACGGTTCGATCACCGGGCCGTTGCTGCTCGACGGCTCCGGTCACTTTGTGTGGACGGGCGTGCACCACATCGAGCACGGCGGGCCGGTGTTCGCGGGCGAGCCGCAGAACACCCATGCCGCGCGTTACACCGGCAACGCAACCTCGAGCACGATCACGATCACCGTCACGCTGACGGACACGACGTATCCGACCCAGACCTACTCGCTCGTGCGCGGCGCGAACGCCCGTGTCTTCAAGTGTCTGTGACGAGCCGCGGCACCTGACGCGAAACCCGAGCCCGCCTGGCTCGTAATTCCTGGTGGACCTCACCACGGGCTCAGGATGCGCACGACTCTCACCCATGCCGCGCTCGCCGCGCTGCTCGCGATTCCGCTCGCCTCACCGGCGCTCGGCGCGCAGGTCATCGACCTCACCACGCACGACAACGGCCTCGCGATCGGCGACAAGCCGCGGGTGAACGGTCTCCGGCTCAACTTCCGCGACCGACACCTGGAAGCGGTGAACGGCGTCAATCTCACGATCTGGTCTCCGTACGATCCGGCGTCGGGGCGCGTGAACGGGCTCGCGCTCGGGCTGCCGGCCACGGGTGCCGCGGACATCCACGGCATCGGCCTGGGCATCCTCGGGCTCGGCACGACACGCAACTTCACCGGCATCGGGGTCGGCGGGATCGGCGTCGGCACGGGCGGTGAAGCGCAGGGTATCTTCCTCGGCGGCGTCGGCGTCGGTGCGGGTGGGAACGTGACCGGGATCAGCGTCGCTGGAGTGGGCGTGGGCGGCGGCGGTTCGCTTCGCGGCATTCAGATCGGCGGCATCGGGGTCGGCGGCGGCGGCTCGCTCACGGGGCTCAGCGTCGGCGGCATCGGAGTGGGCGGCGGCGGAGACGTCACCGGCATCGCGATCGGCGGTGTGGGTGTCGGCGGCGCGGGCCGATTCAAGGGAATCGGGATCGGCGGGATCGGCGTCGGGACGGGCGGCGACGTCACCGGTCTCGTGGTCGGCGGCGTCGGCGTTGGCTCGGGCGGCACACTGCGCGGGCTGAGCATCGGCGGGATCGGAGTCGGCGCGCCGCGCATTCGCGGCGTGGTGATCGGCGGGATCGGCGCCGGCGGCGACGACGTGCACGCGATCGCGCTCTCGGGCGCC
Organism: Gemmatimonadaceae bacterium; assembly: GCA_035547615.1. Taxonomy (GTDB): domain Bacteria; phylum Gemmatimonadota; class Gemmatimonadetes; order Gemmatimonadales; family Gemmatimonadaceae; genus JAQBQB01. The sequence goes on from DASZUN010000193.1 coordinate 9,878, forward strand.
TACTTCCGAATCGCGGACGACGGCCGGTTCGACGGCGGATCGCTCGCGGCCGTCAACCGAATTGGCGGTGCGCAGCACGGCCTCACGCTCGGGCTGTTCAACTACGCGCGCGAGCTGGACGGCGTGCAGATCGGGCTGATCAACGTGTCGGACAACGGCGGCCGCAGGCGCATCCTGCCGCTGTTGAGCGTTCGCTAAATGGCGCCGGTGGGCGCCGCCGCGCCTACGGCCTGATCGCCGTGGGCGGCGCGATCGGCGCGCGTGCGAGCCGCTGCAGCTCGTCCACGGTGGCGAGCAGCCGCTCGTCGAGATTCGCGAGGACCTCGCTCTTCGGCACCGGCCGGCTGCCGAAGCCACGGAATCCGTAGCGCGACGTGCTCCCGGGCGCGAGCGCCTGGACGATGAGCATTCCCGAATCGCTGCGGAACGGCTGCAGGCGGATCACGACGATCAGGTCGGCGTTCAAGGCGCGCGCCACGTCCGTGGCCGCGTGCGTGACCGTCAGCTCCTGCCGCACCGAGTCCTGATCCACGACGCGGAATTGCGGGCGCTGTCTGAGCATCCGTCGCAGACTGTCCGCCACCGCGCGGCCGAGCAGCTCCGCTTCGGGCCACGACGCGACGGGATCGGGCTCGACGATGGCGACCCGCTTGCGCGACGCGGGCGCGGCAACGCCGCCGGAGTTCGCGGCGATGATCGAGTCCATCATTCGCCGCTGCGTCTCCTCGGCGAGCCTGGCCTTCGCGACGGAATCACGGATCTTCGAATCCTCGAGCTTCCGGCGCACGGCCTCCGCGATCGCCAACGAATCTTTGTGGGAGATCACCGGGCGCGGCGCCGGCGCGGCGGTCAAGCCGGCCGCGGCGGCGCTGCGCTTCACGACGCTCTCCGGCGCAGCCTGCTGCCGCGCGATCGGCGCGACGGGCGGGATCACCGGCGGGAGCGCCTGCCGCTGCCGCGCCACGACGTAGCCGACGCCGGCGAGCACGGCGAACAGGATCGCCACCGCGGCGACGCTCATCCACGTGCGAGAGCCTCGGCTCGGGACGCCGGCGGCGGGCGTGACGCCGAGCGGCATCGTGAGCGCATCGAGCTCGCGCAGGATCTCGTCGGCGTTCGCGGGCCGGCGCGCCGGATCCTTGGCCAGGCAGCGCATGATGAGATCCGAGAGCGACCGCGGGATCGCCGGCGCGAGCTCGTGCAGTGGCTTGGGGTCGCGGGTGAGCTGTGCCGCGAGCGTTTCGCGCGGCGACGGTCCGGTGAACGGCGATTCGCCCGTCGCGAGCTCGTACGCGAGCAGGCCGACGGCGTAGATGTCCATGCGGTGATCCGCGGCACTGTCGCCGGCGAGCTGCTCGGGCGCCATGTACGCGGGCGTGCCGATCGCGATCCCGCCCGAGGTGAATCCGGAGATCGGCATCGCCGCGCTGATGGCTTTGGCGACGCCGAAGTCCGTGACGAGCGCGTGCGATCCCTGCGTGAGGATGTTGGCCGGCTTGATGTCGCGATGGATGACGCCCCGCGCGTGCGCGAACGCGAGCGCGTCCACGACGTCGTGCAGGATGCGGATGATGTCGCGCGCGCTGAACTGCTGGCCGCGCTCGAGGGCGGCCTTCAGCGACTCGCCCTCGATGAACGGCATCGTGTACCAGAGCAGGTCGTCGCGCTCGCCCGCCGAGAGGAGGGGCACGATGTGCGGGTGCTGCAGCTGCGCGGCGACCTGGATCTCGCGGCGAAAGCGCTCGCGGTTCACGCCGGCCGCGAGCTCGGGCGGGAGCACCTTCACCACCACGGTGCGGCCGAGCGCGAGATCGGTGGCGACGAACACGCGGCTCATGCCGCCGCCGGCGAGCTCACGCTCGAGGCGGTACGCCGAGCCGAGCGCTTCCTGGAGATGCTCCGCGAAGCCGGACATCAGACGCCTGTAAGGGAATTTGAATGTAGGAGCACGCAAACACCTGGTGCAGCGCGTGAGTCCCGCCGATTATACATCCCGCTTATACATACGGATGATGAACGAGAAAACGCGAATTGGACACAAAACGCGACCAACTTGCAAAAGTTTTCGGCAAACCCCTTTCGCGTTCGCGAACTTGAAATAAGATTAAAGCGCTCTAATCTTGCTGGACATACCTCCACCAACACTCCAGGACAACCGTGGCACGATCCAACGCGACCCGCCGCCCCAGAGCGGTAGCCGAATCGGTGATCCCGAAGAACGTCCTCGCCAAGGAGATCGCCAGCATTCTGGAAGATCAGAATCTGACGCAGACCGAGGCCGCGTACATCATGCGCGACGCTCCGTCTCAGATCTCGCTCGTGGTGACGGGCAAGCTCCGTGGTTTCTCGACGGAGCGCCTCCTCCGCATGCTGGCCCGCCTCGGCCGCGACATCGACATCGTCATTCGTCCGGCCAAGGGCAAGTCGGGCAAAGTCAGCGTCGTCCGCAAGTAGTCGCGGGTTCGGCGAGGTCGGCGCGGCGTGCGTCTGGTGACGCGCGCCGGCGCCGCAGGCTCGCCGCCTCGTACCGGCGTGCGGCCCCGGGGCTCGGGCGCGGTCGGTCCGATATTATATGACCATATAGCTATCCAGCGATCCACCGCGCGGCCTCCGCGTGGTGGATCGTGCTATGCGCCCGTCACTCGTGGTGGATCGCGTCGATCGGCGACAGCCGCGCCGCACGGAGCGCCGGGTACAGGCCGAACGTCAGGCCCACCAGCACCGACGCGCCGATCGCCACGAGGACGGTGCTCACCGAGAGCCACGCCTGCACCTGCGCGTGCACCATCTGCCGCATGATCGCCGTGATCGCGAACGCCGCCGTCACGCCGAGCACCAGGCCGATCACGCTCCCCACCCCGGTGATCGCGACCGATTCGGCGAGAAACTGCCACAGGATGTGCCGCTGGGCCGCGCCGGTCGCCTTCCGGATGCCGATCTCGCGCGTCCGCTCCACCACGGAGCTCAACAGCACGTTCATGATCCCGATGCCGCCGACGATCAGCGAGATGCTCATCAGCGCGCCCATGAACACCTTGAAGAGCAGCAGCGCGCGCGTCACCTGATCGAGCCGCGCCTCGTCGGTGACGATCGACAGCCGGTCCTTCCAGCCGCGGCCGTAGCGCCCCTCGGCCCAGCGCTCGATCGACGCACGGTCCCGCGTCACCCCCTCGATCGTGCTCGCCGTCACCGCGATCATCGCCGGTCGGTCGAACGGCCCCGTGACCACGGCGCCCGCGACCGCGCCCGTCGGCATCATCGCGCGCCGCGCGCGTTCGTCGAGCGACGCGGCGAACACGCCGATGATCCGCCGCGGCTTGCCCTGGAAGTAGATGGTGTCGCCGAGAATGCTCGACGTCGGCTTGCCGTTCGCGAGCTCCTTCGCGAGCCGCGCCGAGACGACCACGACCGGCGCGCCGGACTCGCCTTCCGCCGGCGTGAACGGGCGTCCCGCGGCCAATGAGGAATCTGTCAACGGCGCCTGCGGGAGCATCATGCCCGTGACCTGGGTCGGGCGCGGCGTGGTGTCGCCCGGAAAGGTCACGAGCGCCGAGCCGCTGGTCATCAGGTTCACCGTCGCCGAGTCCCCGAGCAGCGTCCGGAGCGCGCCGGCATCGGTCGCGTCGAAGCTGATCGGATGCTCCACCGGGAACGGAGTGCCGTCGACCAGCCGGAACGTGCGCGGCTGCACCGCGATGCGCTGCAGGTCGGTCGTGGTGCTGATCTGGTCGCGGGCCAGACGTTCCATCCCGTCGCCCACCGAGAGAACGGAGACGAGCGCCGCGACGCCGATGACGATGCCGAGGGTGGAGAGGATCGTGCGCAGCGGGTTCGCGCGCAGCGTGTCGAAGCCGACGGAGAGCGAGGTCGTGACGATCGGACTGGGCATGCTCCACCTACGCGAGCGGACCCGACGTTGTTACACCGCCGCGGCGATCTCGCCGGTCCACACGCACACGCGGTCACGACCGCCGCGCTTCGCCGCGTAGAGCGCGCCGTCCGCGCGCTCCTTCATGTTCACGCCGGCCTGGTCGCCCAGGCTGCTGCTCGCCGAGACCACGCCGACGCTGATCGTGACGTGCACGCGCTTGCCGTTCACGAGGAACGGGTGGGTGCGAACGGTATCGCAGACGCGGAGCGCGGCCCGGTACGCGCCGGCCGGATCGGTGTCGGGAAGCAGAATCGTGAACTCCTCGCCGCCGGTCCGGGCGACCATGTCGCCGCCGCGCGCGGTCTGCACGAGCAACGCGCCGAACTCGCGGAGAATCACGTCGCCCGCGATGTGCCCGTAGGTGTCGTTGATCGCCTTGAAGTGGTCGACGTCCAGGGCGAGGAGCGACATGTCGCTGCCGGCGCGCGTGGAGCGTGCGATCTCGCGCGCGAGTGCCTGGTCGAGCCCGCGGCGGTTGAGGCAACCGGTGAGCGGATCCGTGAGCACCATGCTCGCGAGCTGCAGCCGCACGCGATTGTACGCGCGTCCGACGCGCGTGATCGCGTCCGGGCGCGTGTCGGCCTTGAGGTCGTAGGCCTTCGCGAAATCGCCCTCCTCCGCGCTCTCGAACAGGTCGACGATGTTCGACAGCCGGCGCTGGAAGCTGCCGTACTGGTTGATGAACACGAGCGCGCAGATCGTGAACAGGCCGAGCGACCAGAGCGCGTTGGGCCAGGTGATCGCCGGATCCCGGCCGACGATCGCCGCGGTGGTGCCGAGGTAGCCGGTGATGACCGCGAGCAGTGCGAGCAACGCGTGCGGCCGCCCGAAGTACGACTCGGTGAGGTGCAGGACGAAGAACGACAGAATGAGAATTCTGTCATACTGCGCCGCGGGCGACGACGCGAGCGTCAACGCGAAGATGAAGACGAGGTCGGCGAGGACGGTGGCGGCGATGGTCGCGTTGCCCGCCATGCCGGTGCGATGGATCCGCAGGCCGACGATCCCGACGATCGCCATGTAGCCGGCGATCACGGCGAGCAGCGTGGGGCCGCTGCCTCGGAGCACTCCCAACTGCTGCAGCACGAACGCGGCGCCGCCCGCCACGACGGCGACCAGAATCCGAACGCGCCCCTGCCAGAGGAGCACTTCCGCGTTGCCGCGTGCTGGTGAGTGGAGGTCCGGAGTCACGAGGTGGGGGAGGGATGTGCGCCGCAACGTCGTCGTACGGGAGCGCCCTCGACCATATGGTAATATTCGGGCCGTGCCTCTGCCAGACTCGGCGTTGGCACAACCCGTGACGCACGTGGTGCTTACCGCATCCAGTCAACTCGACCGGAAACGCGCGGGTGTGGCGGGATGCAACTTCCGTCGTCGTTTGCCAGAGGGCCGGCGGAGGCCTTCTCGACTCCTCGGGCTATGGCATGCGAAAACTCCTCGGCTTCATCGGCGCCACCATCGGCGGCTCCATCGGTTGGTGGCTCGGCAATTTCGTGGGCTTCATGACGGCGTTCATGCTCAGCACGATCGGATCGGGCGTCGGGATCTACGCCGCGATCCGGATCTCGCAGAACTACGACATGTAGTCTGTGGTCTGTGGTCCGTGGAACTGCTGACGGCGGGCTTGACGGCGGGCGGTGTCGACCGCAGGTTGCGACCGATCAGAAGCGCGATTCGAGATACAGATCCACGCGCCACTGCTTCCGTGGATAGAGCCCGCGCGCCACATCGAATCGGAACAGACCGTCGAGGAACGACACGCCGGCGCCGACGCCGCTCATCGGCCGGCCCACGTCGCTGAGCTTCGCGCGGTCGCCGACCCAGCCGAGATCGCCGAAGAGGGTGGGCCGCATCCCGACGCTGTTCGTGCCGAGCTCGAGCCGCGTCATCCAGAACGCGTTGCCGCTCTGCGCAGTGTCGGGACTCTGGCCGCGAATCGTCTGCGAACCGCCGAGATACCAGCGGCGCTGCACCGGCAGTGCGCCCACGGAACTGCCGCCGGAGAGCGTGATCGCGCCGGCGAGCGCGCCGAGGCCGTGAGACGCGGTGAGATCGACCGCGGCGCGACCGTACGCCGAATCGCCGTACGCCGCCTCGATGCGCGCGTCCGTCAGCAGCCGGAAGCCCTGCGGGTCGAGCCCGAACTCGCGCGTGATCCGCGCGCCCGCTCCCGCGTACGCGCCGCGCGTGGCGACGAAATTCGGTGGAAAATCGGCGCCGTTCACCGCGAAGTTGGTGTTCACGCGGGCCGTGCGCTGCTGCTCGGCGAAGAGCCGCCAGGTGACGTCCGCGCCGCCGCCGAACGAGGGCGTTTGCTCGCCGCCCAGCTCCACGCCGCTCGCCCGGTAATAGAACCCCTCGTCGCGGCCGAACATCAGCGCCGAGAACGACGAGCCGAAGCTCAACGGCCGCCCCCAGTCGCTGGCCGATACGAGGTGGTTGTACCCGCTCACGTGCACCGATTTCGCCAGATTCGTCCGCGTGACCGTGAGCTCCACGTTGGGCTCGCGATCCGCGAAGCCGAACCGCCCGAGCGCGAGCGCGTCGTATCCGCCGCCGAGCTGTTCGTCGACCGACGCGCCAAGCGAGAATCCTTCGACGCGATTGTAGCGCATCAGCGAGGGGCCGTACGTGATGGTCGGCGGCGGGAGCATCGAGAGACGCAGCGAGAGCGGCGCCTGCGCTCCAAGCGCGAGGGCCTGCTCCTTCAGCGCCTGAAGTTCCTTCGCGTCGAACATCTCGTCGTCCGGCCCGTAGATCGACTTGGGCAGATCGGGCGAGTTCTCGAGCTTCGCTTCGTTGCACGGAATGCGCACGGCGACGGGAATGCGGCCGTCGTAGCGGTAGCGCTGCACGACATACGTGTCCGCCGTGTCGCACACGGACGACATCGCGTGCCGCCGCGCGAGCACGGAGTCCCGCGCCTTGCCGCCGAGCTTGTCCAGCGAATCGCGCTCGGCCTTTCGCGCATCGCGGCGTGCCGCGCGCACGGAGTCGATCCACTTGTCCTGCGCTTCGGGTGACAGCGTATCGGGCACTTCGGTCGCCGGCTTTCCGGCCACGAGAATCGTGGGCAGCGTGTCGCGCGCGTTCACGCTGTTGTACGAGAAGCTCTCCTCGAACTTGAACGGCACGTGGATGAACCCCACCTGTGCGCCGCCTTCGGCCGAGCGGACCGTGGGCAGCCAGAAGCGGCCCTCGTACAGGCCGTACTCGATCCCCACGGCGCTGATCTCGCCCTGCATCGGCCGGAAGACGGCCTTCACCCAGGCCGGCGGCTGGTCCTTGTCGCTCGTATCCGCCGCCGCCGCGTCCCACACGTCCACGGGGATCGACAGCCGGTACGCCGCGCGCACGAGCTGCCCGGTGCTCACGTCGAACCAGAACGATCCCACGCAGAGATTCCACTTGGGCTGGCGTGGACGAATCTTTAATTCACGAAGTCGTATTGTCCGCTTGTCCGGCAGCCGCAGCGTGAGCGAGTCGCCGGTCTGGTAGGTGTAGTACGCCTCGGAGCCCTCGGCGAGCGGATGCACGATCTCCGTCTCGTCGACGCGGGCCTTCACCGTGCCGCCCGCGATCCAGAGCGGCTCGTATCCCGGATAGTACGGGAGCGGCGCCGAGAGGTCGTCGTCGCTCAGCTCGTCGCGGTTCTCCTGCTTCTCGTCCTTCTTGTCCGCGACCGGGATGGCGGTGCGAGCGCCCGTGACCTGCACCCACGCCCCCACGCCGCGCTGCCAGCGCACGTGGCCCGCCGCTTCGTGCCGGTAGAGCAGCCGGTCGCGGCCGATCCGGCCGAAGCCCATTCCCACCGAGATGCGGCTGTACGACTTCGCGTCGTAGCCGGTGAGCGCCGAGTCCTGGCGGAGCCGCGCGACGCGCGCACGCGCGAGCAGGGTGCGAGCGGCGCTGTCCTTGAACGCGGTCGCGAGCAATTCCGGCGTCACCGGCCGGACGGCGTGGTGCCCGGTTTTCGTGGTCGTGTCCTCCGCCGGCGCGCTGGTCTGCACGTGAACGTGCACCTGGAAGTTCAGCGCGAGCGCGGCGCCAAGGAGTAGCAGCATGCCTGTTGGTACGTCGGAGTACGGCCCGGGGTTTCGTCCGGGTCAGGGCACCGGACGACTCACGCTGATCCGCGCACGAGCCCGGCGGTTGCCGCTGATCGAATCGCGCTTTGCAGCGTTTCGATTCAGTGCGCGGCTCACGGCCGCTCGCTGGTACTGCTCGGCCACCCGCGCGTGCGCCGCGGGCACGTTCGCCACGAGCATCACCACGGCGATGAGCAGTCCCCCGACCAGGGCGATCGGGGCACCGGGGACCGGCCGCCGACGCTCGGCGTCCGCCCGCCGCACGAGCCCGGGGTAGCGCCGCTGCACCCAGACCGTGGCGATGATGGTGACCAGGCCGAGGGTGGCGAGCACGATCGGGAGGCTCAGCGCGTTCGGGAATTCGCTGAACGTGAGGTATGCGAGGTAGCCGATGAACCCGGCAAAGGCGGCCACGAGGAAGATGCGCCGGCGAAGTCGAATCGCGACGACACAGAACACGATCGCGAGCGCCAGGGTTGCGTGCGCGGCGATGCGCGTCGACTCGCTCGAGAACTCGAGCATGGCGATCGTGAGCGCCCACAGGCCGACGGCGTAGAACCAGATCGCGTAGTCGGGGCCGTCGTCCGCGGCCCTGTCGGCCGCGTAGCCGACGCCGAGCAGCACGACGGCGATGAGCAGCGGAATGCGGCCGCCCATCGCCGATTGCATCTCGGACTCGAAGAACAGCCGCATCACGTGCACGCCCGCAAAGCCGAGCGACACGGCAATGGGCAGCGCCAACACGCCCGCACGACGCCGCGTGATCGCGACCAGCGCGGCGATGATCGTCATCAGCTCGACGGGCAGCCACTGGAGATCGTCCCGCGGCGGCGTGAGCGATCCGCCGCTCCCCTGGTGTGGCAAGGGGTATGGATTCCACCATCCGACGAGTGAGAGCGCCGCCCACGTGATGAGCGGGACCATGGCGACGGCGAGCAGCGTGGCGATGGTGGCGGCGTACGGGAATCCGTGCTGCTCGAACAGGCGCGCCGCCCACACGAAGAGCGCGGCGTAGAGCAGCGACACCGCGAGCACCCCGCTCGCGCCGAGCACGTCCCATCGCGCGATGAGAAACCAGCCGAAGGCGAACAGCACGGCGATGCCACCGGCCCAATACGCGACGGTCGCCGCGTTCACGCCATGCCGTGCTTCCAGTTCGGGCGCGCGCTCGGCCGGCAGCGCGAGAATGGCCTCGCACTGTGCGCGCGAGATGATGCCGCCCGCCACCGCGCGCTCCAGGTGCGCGCGCACCACGCCGTCGGGCAGCGTTGGTGACCCGATCTCCGCCTGGGGCCGGCTCATGATTCACCCTATGACGGCGCGCGGGCCCGGGCAAGAGGCAGTAGACTACCATACGCTCATGAACACGTCTGGAACCTCATCGAACGCGCTCGTCGTCCGCGACCTGCGCAAGTACTTCGGCGACGTCCGCGCCGTCGACGGGCTCGATCTCGCCGTCGCGAGCGGCGAGTGCTTCGGCCTGCTCGGCCCGAACGGCGCGGGCAAGACGACGACGATCGAGATCTGCGAGGGGCTCACCGCGCCGGACTCGGGCGACGTGGAGCTGCTCGGCCTGCGGTGGGATCGCGACGAGCACGCGCTGCGCGAGCGGCTGGGCATTCAACTGCAGGAAACGCAGCTCGCCGACAAGCTCACCGTGCAGGAGACGGTGCAGCTGTTCCGCAGCTTCTACACGACCGGCCGCGCGGTGGACGACGTGATCGGGCTCGTGCAGCTCGACGAGAAGCGTGACGCGCGCGTCGGCAAGTTGTCCGGCGGCCAGAAGCAGCGCCTCGCCCTCGCCTGCGCCATCGTCGGCGATCCGGACCTGCTCTTTCTCGACGAGCCGACGACGGGGCTCGACCCGCAGTCGCGCCGGCAGCTCTGGGATCTCATCACCGATTTCAAATCGCACGGCCGCACGATCCTGCTCACCACGCACTACATGGACGAAGCCGAGATCCTCTGCGATCGCGTGGCGATCGTCGATCACGGCCGCGTCATCGCGCTCGGCACGCCGCCCGAGCTCATCGCGTCGCTCGGCGCGGAGCACGTCGTGGAGTTCTCGCTCGCGCCGGGCAATCCGCCGCTGGAGGAGTCCGCGTTGTCCGCGCTGGACGACGTGCGCACCGCGCGCCGCGTGGCCGACGGCTACGAGCTTCAGGTGGGGGCGCTGCATCGAACCGTGCCGGCGCTCCTGGCGCTGCTCGCCGGGCGCGGTCTCGAGCTCGCGCGGCTCACGACGCATTCGGCCACGCTCGAGGATGTGTTCGTGTCGCTCACGGGGAGGCAGCTCCGCGATGAATGAATCGCCGACCGGGACGCGCACGAGCGCGAGGGGCGGCTCGCTCTGGCAGCTCATCACCGTTCGATTCAAGGAATACACGCGCGAGCCGGAGGCGCTCTTCTGGTCGTTCGGTTTTCCCATTCTGCTCGCCATCGGGCTGGGGATCGCGTTTCGAAGCAAGCCGCCGGACGTCGTGCACGTCGCGGTGGCCAACACCAGCCCGCGCGCGGCGACGATCGCCGCGGCGATTCGCGCCGACCACGGGCTCGACGTCGACCTGCTGTCGCCGGACAGCGCCGCGGTCGCGCTGCGCACGGGACGCGTCGCGCTCGTCGCCACGCCCGAGGGCGGCGACTCGATCACGTACCAGTTCGATGAAACGCGACCGGACGCCCGCTCCGCGCGCCTGATGGTGAACGATGCCGTGCAGCGCGGCGCCGGCCGCGGCGACGTGGTGCCCGTCGGCGAACGGCACGTCCAGGAGCGCGGCTCGCGCTACATCGATTTCGTCGTGCCGGGGTTGCTCGGCATGACGATCATGGGCGGCGGGATCTGGGGACTCGGCTACTCGATCGTCGACCAGCGCCGCAAGAATCTGCTCAAGCGGCTCGTCGCCACGCCGATGTCGCGCGCCGAGTACCTGCTGTCGTACGTGATCTCGCGGCTCGTGATGCTCACGGTGGAAGTCGGCATGCTGCTCGGCTTCTCGGTGCTGTTGTTCGGCGTGCCGATGCGCGGGAGCTGGCTCTCAGTGGCCGCGATCATCGTGATCAGCGCGCTGGCGTTCGGCGGCCTCGGGCTGCTCATTGCGTCCCGCTCGCGGACCATCGAGGGCGTGTCGGGGCTGATGAACCTGTCGATGCTTCCGATGTGGGTGCTCTCGGGCGTGTTCTTCTCGTCCGAGAATTTTCCGCGGGCCGTGCAGCCGATCATCAAGGCGCTTCCGCTCACGGCGACCAACGACGCCCTGCGGGCGAACATGCTGCGCGGCGTCGAGATCGGCGCGCTCTGGCCGCAGATGGCGGTGCTGGTCGCGTGGATGGTCGTGTGCTTCGTGGTGGCGTTGAGGATTTTCAGATGGCGGTAACGGAGACTCATGCCCGGTGATCTGTCGCGCGACGAACTGATGGAGCAGGGCCGCGCCGCGCTGGAGTGGATCGCGAATTATCTGGAGCGGCCCGAGGACTTCCCGGTCCTGTCGCCGGTGCGGCCGGGCGAGATTCGTGATGCCCTGCCCGCGTCCCCGCCGGCGGCCGGCGAGCCGCTCGCCGACATCCTGCACGATTTCGAGCGCACGATCGTGCCCGGGATCACGCACTGGAACCATCCGGCGTTCTTCGGCTACTTCGCCACCTCGTCGTCGGTGCCGGGCATCATCGCCGAGATGCTCACGGCGACGCTCGACGTGAAGGCGATGTTGTGGAAGACGTCGCCCGCGGCCACGGAGCTCGAGCAGGTCGCGACCGACTGGCTGCGGCAGATGCTGGGCCTCGCGCCGGAGTGGTTCGGCATCACGACCGACACCGCGTCGATGTCGTCGATGCTCGCCCTCGCCGCGGCGCGCGAGGCGCGCCCCGAGCTCGCGATCCGGGAGCGGGGCATGTCCGGACGGTCGGACCTGCCGCGGCTCCGGGTATATGCATCCTCTCATGCGCATTCCTCGATAGACAAGGGCGCGCTGGCGCTCGGCATCGGCCTCGAGAACGTCGTGAAGATCGAGTCGGACGCCGAGTTCCGCATGCGGCCGGATGCCCTCGCGGCGGCGGTCGATCGCGACCGCGCGGCGGGATATCTGCCCCTCGCCTGCGTGGCGACGGTCGGAACGACGAGCACCTCGAGCATCGACCCGGTGCCGGCGATCGCGGCCATCTGCGCGCGCGAGCAGATGTGGCTCCACGTGGACGGAGCGTACGGCGGCACGCTCGCCGTCGTGCCGGAATTCCGGTACGTGCTCGACGGCGTGAGCGGCGCGGACTCGCTCGTCGTCAACCCACACAAGTGGATGTTCACGCCGTTCGACTGCTCGGCGCTCTTTCTCAAGCGCCCGGACATCCTCAAGCGCGCGTTCTCACTGGTGCCGGAGTACCTCGTCACCCGCGAGCAGGACGAGGTCGTGAACTACATGGACTACGGCGTGCAGCTTGGCCGCCGGTTCCGCGCGCTCAAGCTCTGGATGATCATCCGCGCGTTCGGCACGGAGGGAATCGCCGAACGAATGCGCGAGCACGTTGGGCTCGCGCGCGCATTCGCGTCATGGGTCGAGGAGGAGCCGGGCTGGGAGCTGATGGCGCCCGTGCCATTCTCGCTCGTGTGCTTTCGCTACGCGCCGCCCGGCATGAGCGACGCCGATCGCGACCGGCTGAACGAGGAGATCATGCACGCGGTGAACGCCACCGGCGACGTGTTCCTGTCGCACACCAAGCTGCACGATCGATACACGCTGCGCCTGGCGATCGGGAACATTCGCACCGAAGAGAGGCACGTCGCGCTCGCCTGGGAACGGCTGCGCGACGCCGCGCGATCACTCGTGTGACGCGAGCGTCGCCGAGTAGAGCTCGGGAAACATGCGCCGCAGATTCGCCACCTTGGGCGCATCGTTGATCGCGATGTAGGCGTTGTCGGGGTGCTCTGCGGCGAAATTCTGGTGGTACGCCTCGGCGATCCAGAACTGCTTGAACGCCACCACCTGCGTCACGATCGGCTGCGAAAAGAAGTGCGCCTTCTGCAGCTGGTCGATGTACGCCTGCACCTCGCGCTTCTGCTCGTCGGTCGTGTAGAAGACGATCGAGCGGTACTGCGTGCCGACGTCCGGCCCCTGACGGTTGAGCTCCGTGGGGTCGTGCGCGACGGAGAAGAACACGCGAAGCAGCGTGCCGTACGAGACGACCGACGGATCGAACACGACCTTCACCGATTCGGCGTGTCCGGTGCGTCCGGAGCTCACGTCTTCGTATGAAGGATGGGCGATCCAGCCGCCGGCGTACCCGGATGTCGCGCTGAGCACGCCCTTCACGTGCTGGAAGACCGCCTGAATGCCCCAGAAGCATCCGCCGGCGAATACAGCCGTCTCGGTCTTCACGACGGGACGCGTCGTCGAGTTGGTCGGTGCTGGTGCGCGCATGCCGGCGAGCATCATGAGTCCGAGCACCGCCGTCGTAACACGAATCGTGCGCATCATCCGACGTCCCTCCACTTCGACGCCACAGCGTCAGTTCATGTGGCGGGCGGCTCCGGCCGTGCCTGGCCTCCATCCGGTTCGTCGCCCGACGAGAGCACTTCCACGACTTCGTCCTCGACGTGCCGCCGGTGCAGCACCCAGAAGACGATCGCTACGGCCAGAACGACGATGGCGAACAAATAGTTCTCGTACCGCCGCACGTGCCCGACCATGATCAACGTGGTGCGGCCAAACCCCCAGCCGATCATCGTGAACACGAGCGACCACGAGAGGCAACTGATCGCGGAGCCGATCAGATAGATCGGCAGCGGCATGCGCGCGGCGCCGCACGCCATGGGCAGTGTGGCGCGAAGCCCGTACGCCCAGCGGACCGCGATCGAGCTTCGCCACGGATGGCGCCGCACGATCTTGAACGTCCGGAGCATCCACGTGCGAATCGCCGGCCACCGTGTGCGTGCCCACTTCCCGCGCCACCGACCGACGTAGTACAAGCCGAGATCGGCCGCCCAGGTTCCGCCCGCCACCCAGATCACCACCGACCAGAGCCGGAGGTACCGCTCGTGCGCCGCCAAGCCGCCGACGATCGGCGTCACCTCTTCGGTGAAGATGCCGGTCGCTGCGAGCGTGATGTACGCCCACAGTCGATGCAGTGCGGCGACCGCATGCGGGTGCCGCATCGCAACCTGCAGGAGATCGAGAAAGACGTTCACGCTGAAGGGCGGCCGGGTCCGTCAGGAGGCTGCGTGCACCGCACCACAACTCCGATCGAGGTGGGCGCGAAACGCATCGAAGAGGCGCTGCGTGATCGGGCCCGGCGTGCCGGCGCCAATGGGCCGATCGTTCACCCTCACGATCGGCATGACGTCCGACGTCGTGCCCGCGAGGAACACCTCGTCCGCGGTCATCATCTCGTCTTCCGTGAAGGCGGTCTCGTCCACCCGCAGCCCGAGGTCGCGCGCGATCTCGAGCACGACCGCACGCGTGATCCCCGGAAGAATGTGATGGTCCAGCGCGTGCGTCCGGAGTACGTCGCCGAAGACGGCCAGCACGTTCGCGTGCGATCCCTCGGTCACGACGCCGTCGCGGACCATGATCGCCTCGATCGCGCCGCGTTCAGCGGCGGCCTGCTTGGCAAACACGTTGGGGAGAAGCTGTATCGTCTTGATGTCGCAGCGCAGCCAGCGAATGTCCGGCACGGTCACCGCGGCGGCGCCGCGCGCGCGCAGCTCCTCTGGCGGCACGAACCGATTCGCCATGACATAGACGGTCGGCTGGGTGTCCGCCGGCGGGAACTGATGCGTACGCGGCGCGGCGCCGCGCGTGATCTCCAGGTACAGCGTCGCCTCGCCTTCCAGCAGCCGATCTTCCGTCAGCAGCCGCTCGGCGATCGCGCCAAGGACGTCGCCACGCGCCACGTCCGGCGGCGTGATCCGCAGCTCGCGCAATCCGTACGCCAACCGCTCGAGATGGCGCTCCATCTCGAACAAGCACCCGTTCACGACGCGCCAGACTTCGTAGACGCCGTCGCCGAACATGAAGCCGCGATCCTCGACGGGAATGGCTGCCGCCGATCGCGAGAGAAATTGGCCGTTGAGGTAGCAGATCACGACTGGGCACCACGCCTGGTTTGCGTTCAAGCTAATGGCTGCTTCCGGGCGACGAGAGGCCGGACTCAGCATTCGCCCGTCGCGAGCGGACCGCGACGACCGCAGATTTCGATCGATCCCAATCACGAGAGCACAATGACGGCGTCTCGATGCGCAGTGGTGGCGTTACTCGCCCTCATGGGCTGCTCCCGATCGGAGGTGCCTATGTCTTCTCTGGCGATCACCAGCTCCGCGTTCACGGCCGACGGACAGATCCCGCAGCGCTACACGTGCGACGGCGAGAACGTATCACCGCCGCTCGCCTGGAGCGGGGCTCCGTCCGGCACGGCGTCGTTCGCGCTGGCCGTGGAGGATCCCGATGCGCCCGGCGGCACGTTTCTCCACTGGCTGATCTACGACATTCCCGCGACCACGACCGCGCTACCGGAAGGAGTCGACACCAGCGGCGCACCGGCCAATCTCGGGGGCGCGCATCAGGGCAGGAACGGATTCAAGGGCATCGGCTACGGCGGCCCGTGTCCCCCCGCCGGACCGGCCCACCACTATCACGTCCGCCTGTTCGCGCTCGACACGCTGCTCGGCGTGCCCGCGGGCGCGTCACGCGAAGACGTCACCAAGGCGATGAACCGGCACGAGCTCGCCCAGGCGGAGCTCGTGGGGCTGTACGGGCGGAAGAAGTAAGAGGGCTGTCATCCCGAACGCCCGACCGCTGTCATCCCGAACGCCCCGACCGCTGTCATCCCGAACGAAGTGAGGGATCTTCTCTCACGGTCGAGAAACTCGACCCGGACAGAAGATCCCTCAGTCGCTACGCTCCCTCGGGATGACACCGGCGCCGTTCAGTCCCCCGACACCGGCGCCGTTCAATCCCCCGCCGCCGGCACCGGATGCTCGGCGGTCATCTGCTTGGGTTTCTTGCCGAGCCAGCGCATGATCGCGTGACGCCACTCGTCGAGAATCTCGTAGCCGGTGGGGATCACGAGGAGCGTGAGGAACGTGGACGTCACCACGCCGCCGATCACCGCCACGCCGAGCGGCGCGCGGAACTGCGCGCCTTCGCCACGCCCCAGCGCCACGGGGATCATCCCTGCGATCAGCGCGAACGTCGTCATGAGAATCGGACGCAGTCGGATCGCGCCCGCCTCGATCAGCGCCTCGCGCAGCGGCACGCCGCGTTCCTCGCGCGCCCACTTCGCGAAGTCGATCAGCAGGATCGCGTTCTTCGCGACGATGCCCATGAGCAGGATCACGCCGATCAGGCTCATGATGTTGATCGTCATGCCGGAGATCGCGAGCGACAGCATCACGCCGATCAGCGACAGTGGCAGCGACATCAGGATCGCGAGCGGATCGATGAACGATCCGAACTGCACGACGAGAATGAGATACATGAGCAGCACGGCGAGTCCGAGCGCGGAGAAAATCTGCCCGAACACTTCCTGCTGCGATTCCGCGTC
The DNA here is from genome assembly GCA_035547615.1 of Gemmatimonadaceae bacterium. GTDB lineage: Bacteria > Gemmatimonadota > Gemmatimonadetes > Gemmatimonadales > Gemmatimonadaceae > JAQBQB01. Next base: position 26,426 of record DASZUN010000193.1, read on the forward strand.
GCCGCCGATCGTGTAGTGCACGCCCGCCGGCAGCCGCATCTTGTCGAGCCGCGACTGGATGTCGGCTGTCACGTCGCCGGCGGCGCGGCCGGCGGTGTTCAGCTCCACCGTCACGACCGGCTCGCGATTCAAATGATCGATGATCGCCGGCCCGAGCCCCTGCTTGATCGTCGCGACCTGGCCGAGCGGCATCATCGTCGGCGCGCCGTTCGGTCCGATCACGGTCATCGGAAGCTGCAGCAGATCCTGCGCGCGCTGCCGCGATTCCGGCACGAGGCGCACGGTCACCTTGCGCGACTTGCCGGACGGGTCGATCCAGTAGCCCGCATCGATCCCCGCGAAGGCCGGCCGCAGCGACTGCGCGACCTGGCCCACGGTGAGCCCGAGCGTTCCCGCCACACCGCGATTCAGGTCGATCTCCAACTCGGGCTTCTGTCCCTTGGTGGAGAGACCGATGTCCACGGCGCCAGGCACCTTCTCCACTTCGGCGCGCACCATGTCGGCCGCTTTCGCGAGCGCCTGCACGTCCTGTCCGCGGAGCTGGAGCTGGATCTGCTTGAATCCGCCGCCGAAGTCACTGGTGAACACCGACACCGTCGCGCCGGACATGCGCGCCGTTTCGTGGCGCATCTCCTCCGCGAACGCTTCGATGTCCATCGAGCGCTCGTTCATTGGCACCGTGCGCACGTAGATGTTGCCTTCGTCCACGCCACCGGTCGCGCCGTTGCCGAGCGTGGTGTACGTGTAGAGCACTTCCTTGTGTGCGCGCGCGATCGTCGCGGCTTCTTCTGCCTTCAGTCGCGTGTACTCGAGGTTGGAACCCGGCGGGGTCTCGAGCGCCATGATGAACTCGGAGCGATCGTCGCTCGGGAAGAACGCGGTGCCCACCGTTCGCACCGGAGGAACCACCTGCGGCAGCGCGACGAACGCCGCGAGGCCCGCGACGACCAGCACCGCGCGAAGCGCCCCGTGCACGCCGCGCTTGGTCAGTCCGAACACGATGATCCCGATGCCGACGAGCGCCGCGCCGAGCCCTGACAGCCCGCGCGTCGGGAGATAGAACGAGGCGAAGAACGTGAGCGTCGCGATCGTCACCATCGCCGCGCGGTGGTCGAGCGCCCACGCGATCACGCCCTTGTAGTTCTGCGCCTGATCGTTGAACCACGCGTTGAACACCGCGAGCTTGCGCGTGATCCACGCACGCTGCTCCATCGGCTTGTGCGGATCCGCCCAGTACGCGGAGAGCATCGGGTCGAGCGAGAACGACACGAAGAGCGACACGGCCACCGAACACGCGATCGTCAGCGCGAACGGCTTGAACCACTGGCCGCCCACACCGGGCATGAAGCCGATCGGAACGAACACGGCGAGAATCGAGAACGTCGTCGCCGCGACGGCGAGCCCGATCTCGTCGGTGCCGTCGTGCGCGGCCTGGAAATGATCTTTCCCCATCTCCACGTGCCGCACGATGTTCTCGCGCACCACGATCGCGTCGTCGATCAGAATTCCGATCGCGAGTGACAATCCGAGCAGCGACATGGTCTCGAGCTTGAACCCGAGCGCCCACACGGCGATGAAGCTCGCGAGCACGGAGATCGGCAGCGCCACGCCGGTGATCACCGTCGAGCGCCACGAATTCAGGAACAGGAACACCACGAGCACCGTGAGGATCGCGCCGAGGAACAGCGCTTCCTCGACGTTCGCCACCGCGTGCTCCACACGCACGCCCGAGTCCTTCACGAGATCGATCTTCGTGCCTTTGGGCAGCGTGGTCTCGATCTGAGCGAGACGGTCCCGAATCCGCGAGGCCACGTCCGTGGTGCTGTAGCCCTTGGACTTCTTGACGTCGATGCCGATCGCTTCCTTCCCGTTGAACAGCGCGAGCGTGCGCGGCTCCTCCGTCGCGTCCCTCACCGTCGCCACCTGGCCGAGGCGCACGAGCTGCCCGTTGCGATCGGCCACCACGAGGTTGTCGAACTCCGCCGGGTTGTCGAGGCGGCCGCGCAGCCGAATCGTGCGTTCGTCGAGCGCGCCGTTCACGCGCCCGACCGGCGCGGCGAGGTTCTGCGCCTCGAGCGCCTGCACGACCTCCGCCACGCTGACGTTCGCCGCCTGGAGCTTGTGCGGGTCGACTTCCACCGTGAGCTCACGCTCGACTTTTCCGAAGATCTGCACGTCGGCGACGCCCGGGATGGCGCGCAGCTCGCGCGTGATCCCCGGGTCGGCGAGCCGCGTCAGCTCGGCGGGCGAGAGCACCGGCGACGACACGGCGACCGAGATGATCGGCCGGTCCGTGTCGTTGAACTTCTGCACGATCGGCTCCTTCATCTCCGCCGGCAGATCGGAGCGGATCGACGAGATCGCGTCGCGCACCTCCTGCGAGGCGACGTTGAGATCCTTGTCATACAGGAACTCGATCATGAGCATGGAGTAGCCGTCGTAGGCCTTACCCATGATCCGCTTCACGCCGGAGATCGAGCCGATCTGCTCCTCGACCGGGTTGAGCACTTCGCTCTCGACCACCTCCGGCGACGCGCCGGGATAGACGATGCCGACCGTGAGAAACGGCGGCGAGACGTCCGGAAACTCGTCGGTCTTGAGCTTGAACAACGCGAACGAGCCGAAGATCACCATCGCCACCATGGTGACGACGGTGATCAGCGGCCGCTTGATCGCGAAGTCGGAGATGATCATGGCGCACTCCCGGTATCCGCCGCGACGCCGCTCACCTTCACCGGCGTCTTCTCGGAGATCCCGCGCGCGGCGCC
>DASZUN010000194.1:0-1601 GCA_035547615.1 Gemmatimonadaceae bacterium
GTGATCGCGCCGGGGGCGGGTCGGCTCGCGATCGACTCCGTGGCGCGCGCGCTCGAGCCCACGCTCGGCGACAGCACGACGCTCATCGTCGCGATCGGCTATCGCGGCAAGCTCCTGCCGGAGCTGAGCAAGGCGCCGTTCAACGAACAGCAGCGGCTCGCGACGGTGAAGCTCGCGATGGAGCGGCTGCGTCCCGACATCATCCTCCCGGCGGAAGATCCGTACGGGAGCGGCGAGCGGGCGATCGGCACGCAGCCGGTGGAGCGCTGGGAGCGCTACTTCACGGACGCGGCGCGCGTGGCCAAGGGCGTGAATCGCCGCGTGCGCGTGGGGCTCTCGGCATCGTCGTTCCGGCCGGTGGACAGCACGCTGTACGCATGGGCGGCGAGCCCGCGCTCGCCGATCGACATTCTCGGATTCTCGTTGTTCCCGTCGCCGTACATCGGCGGCGGGATTCAGTCGGACACGCGCACCGCGGATCGATGGATGCGCGTGATGCCGCCGCAGAAGGACCACTGGGTGTTCGCGACCGGCGGGTTCCCGCTCTCGTTCGGCGAACGGAGCCAGGAGGAGGCGATCTGGGAAGTGATCGCCTGGGCGACCGACCACCCGAAGATCAAGGGCGTGGTCGTGTACGAGGCGGGCGACTACGGGAAGTCGCGCGGGCTGCGCGCGCCGAACGGGCGGCTCAGGCCCGCGGCGGGCGCCGTCATGCGCGCGCTCAACGCCATTCGCGAATCAGCGCGGTAGCCGCTCGTCGTCGTCGTGCAGCATCCGCACGCTGGGCGTGTCGAGGTCGTCGAACTGGCCCCGGCGCGCCGCCCAGACGAACGCCCCGACGGCGACCGCGACCACGATCAGCGCGAGCGGCAGCACGATGTAGATAACGCTCATACTTCTTCTCTGAACGTCCGCGCCCGCCACGACGCGAACACCACGGTGAGCGAGCTGGCCGGCATCAGCACGGCGGCGACGAGCGGCGTGACGCGCCCCGTCACGGCCAGGCCGGCACCGATCACGTTGTAGACGAGCGCCCAGGCGACGTTCGCCTGGATCACGCGCAGCGTGCGCCGCGCGGCGCGCGTGAGCCGCACGAGGCCCGCGAGCCCCGGCGTGGTCATGTAGATGTCCGCGGACGCGAGACACGCCTCGGCGCCGCCGTGGACGCCGATCCCGACGGACGCGGCCGCCATCGCCGACGCGTCGTTGATCCCGTCGCCGACCATCACCACGGTGCCGCCGCCGCGCGCGCGCTCGATCGCGTCGCGCTTCGCTTCGGGCGACGCATGGCCGATTGCAGCCATCTCCGGCACCCCGACGGTGCGCGCGACGCCGCACACCACGCTCGCCGCGTCGCCCGAGAGAATGAAAATCGACCAGCCGTCGCGGCGCAGCGCGGCAATCGCCGTCGCAGCGTCCGGCCGCACCGGGTCGCCGACGCCGGCGTGCGCGACCACGCGCCCGTCGACCGCGACCCAGACCGGCGTGAGCGACGCGTCGATCGCGGGCAGTGCCGCTGCATCGAGCGGCGCGCGCTCGCGAACGAACGCAGGCGACCCGACGACGACGAGCGCCCCGTCGGCAAGGCCTTCGATTCCGCC
>DASZUN010000195.1:0-8106 GCA_035547615.1 Gemmatimonadaceae bacterium
TCGACTGTGGGGTCGCTGCGCTGTAGGGTTTCGCATCGGCGGCTGCGCCGCCTCGCGGGTGGGGCGCTTCGGGAAAAAGCACGGCCTCGCGCCGGTTTCGCCCTACAGGCGCGCCCCGCGCGCCGACCCTACAGCGCGGCCGCAGGCTCGCGCGACCCTACAGCGAGCGGAGCGAGCGACCCTACGACCCGTCAGTCCAGCAGCGCCACTCCGCGCTCCAGTCGCTCGCGCACTTCGGCACCCGACAGCGTCGCCATGCGCTTCACCTTCGCTGGATTGATCGCCACGCGCGGCGTCGTGTACACGCGAAGCCAGCGCGCCGATCGATAGAATTCTTCCGACAGCTTGGGCAGGTTGATCGCGCCCTCCCAGCCGGCCGCCGTCACGCGGCGGACCTCGCCGTACGGCCGCTGCACGAGGAGGTCGAGGCCGAGCATCTGTGTCTTCGCGGGATAGTCGAGCAGCAGCTCGCCCGGCTGGAGACCGACTTCCACTGCCAGCGCGTTTTCCGCGGCCACGGTCAACGGCCGATCCTCGGCGATCCATTCGCCGGCATCGAGCGGCAGATCGGCCGCCGGGCACTCGAACGCGCGCTTGTAGAGGCGCCGCAGCCGCAGCGCGTCGAGCAGGGCGCCCGGCGCGCGCTGCGAGAGATCGTGCAGGATGCCTTCGTCGGTGAAGCCGGCGAGCGTGCGCGCGTCGAGCGTGCCGGCGTCGAGCGCATCGCTCACCACGCGCTTGTACATCGCGGTCGCGCTGCGCACGGCGTGGTGCCAGTACACGTTCCGGTACATCTGGTACTTGGCGAAGAGCAGCGACTCGAGCGCGGACAGGCCCTTCTCGATCATGCCGACCCGCGGCAGATCGGTCGCGGGATCGCGCACGATCGTGAGCGCGTTGATCAGCCGGTCGACGTCGATCTCGCCGTAGCTCACGCCGCACATGAAGGCGTCGCGGCGCAGGTAGTCGAGCTTGTCGAGATCGATCGAGCCCGAGATGAGGCCCTGGAGCGGGCTGTCGCTCTCGCCGCGAATGAGGCGGACGATCCGCGCCGGGGCATCCGCGCCAAGCTCGCGCCGGAGGATCGCGCCGACCTCGCCGTCGCAGATGAGCGGGCGTGCGACCTCCTCGTGGTGCAGCGCGCCGATCTCCTCGAGCGCGTGCGAGAACGGGTAGTGGCCGATGTCGTGCAGCAGCGCGGCGACGCGCACGAGCATGCACTCGTCGCGGCCGATCGCGCCGAAATCGTCGTGATCCTCGAACAGCGTCAGCGTGCGGCGGGCGAGGTGATACGTGCCCAGCGCGTGCTCGAACCGCGAGTGGGTCGCGCCCGGGTAGACGAGGAATGCCAGGCCGAGCTGCCGCACGTAGCGCAGCCGCTGGAACGCCGGCGTATCGATGAGCTCGAAGCTCACCGGGTCGAGCCGGATGTTGTTCCAGAGCGGGTCGCGGATGATTTCGACGGCCATGCGGCGTATGATAGTGGCGAACGGGCCGATGCGCCCCCATCATGGGGCCGCGGCTGGAAACATCCCGCCGCTCCCGCTCGTACGGAGACCCATGCGCGCACCCTCGATTCCGCAGCCTCAGGCCGCGACAGCCCCGCAGGCGGCCGCGCCGGCGCTGGCCCCGAATGCCGGCGGCGTTCCCGTCGTGCCCTTGCCCAGCGCCGAGCTGCTGGCACTCCAGACGCGAGCCGCCGAGCTCACGCAGCAACTCGCCGGGCTGCGGGTGCAGCGGAGCGCGATCTCGCGCCTCGCCGAACGCTCGAGCGGGTCGGCGCGCGAGGCCCTCGTCCAGCAGCGCACGGGGCTCGATGTGCAGATCGCGCAGCACGAGGCGGAGCTGGACAACATCCGTGCGCAGATCGCGTCGCGGTCGCAGGTCCCCATGGACCAGGTCACGCAGTCGGGGCAGGTCGTCAGCCGTCCGCCGCGCTTCGATCGGTCGGTCGATCCGGACATGATCGTCGGGATGACCTTCACGCTCCTGCTCGCGATCGTGATCCCGACATCGATCGCGTTCGCGCGCCGAATCTGGCGCGGCACGCCGAAGGCCGCCGCTCCGATGCGCGACGATCTCTCGCCGCGCTTCGACCGGCTCGAGCAGGCGGTCGATGCGATCGCGATCGAGATCGAGCGGATCTCGGAGGGGCAGCGGTTCATGACCAGGGTGATGGCCGATCGGCCGGCCGATGCCGCCGCGCGCTCGTCGCGTGATGCGAAACCTGCGACACCTGCGGCACCTGCGACACCGGCGGCGGTCGGCGAGGCGCCACCGATTCTCGCGCTGGGCGCCGGCGCCGCGGAACCGGTGGTGCTTCCGAACCGCCAGACCGTCCGGCAGACGAACACACCGCACTGAGCGCGCGGAACCCCGCTCCGGCACTCCGGATTGAATCGGCGCCACTCGCCGATCTCTTCCGGAGGAGCTTTGGACATTCATCATCTCGCGCGACGCGCGTCCGCGATCACGATTCTCATAACGGCCGCGTGCGGCGGCTCATCCGACGCCGGCAGCACGCCGCCGCCCCCGCCGCCTCCGGCCGACGTCGCGAGCGTCACGGTCTCACCGTCGAGTGTCGCGCTCGCGGCCGGCGCGACGCAGCAGCTCACCGCCGCGGCGCTCGATGCGCGCGGCGCCGCGCTGACGTCGCCCGCGCCGGTATGGACGACGAGCGACGGGAACACGGTCTCGGTGTCCTCGAGCGGACTCGTACAGGCGCTCGCCGCGGGGACGGCGACGATCACCGCGACCGTGACCACGAGCGGCGCCACGAAGAGCGCGTCTGCCGTCGTCACGGTCACCGCACCCATCGTGGCGGCATCGATCACCGTCTCGCCCTCGGCGAGTGACACGATCTACTCGCTCGGTGATTCGCGTGCGTTCTCGACAACCGTGCGGGACGCCTCCGGCGCGGTGCTCGCCTCGGCGCCCGTCACGTGGAGCGTCGACCAGCCAGGGGTTGCGACACTCTCCTCGACGAGCGGCGCGTCGACCACGGCCTCCGCCGCGGGGAACGGCACGGCGGTGCTGACCGCCACCTCGGGGGCGGTGAGCGGCACGGCGCGCCTGTACGTGCGGCAGCGGGCGGCGACGCTCTCCGTCGCACCGACGTCGCTCGCGCTGGCGCCGGGCGGAACGGCGCAGTTGACCGCCGCGGCGAAGGACGCGCGCGGTAACGCCGTCGGCGGTCTTGCCGCCCCGAGCTACGTGTCGAGCGACACGACCAAGGTGAGAGTCTCGCCGAGCGGCCTGGTGTCGGCGGTCGCCGCGGGGACTGCGACGGTCAGCGTCGCCGAGTCATCGCCCGATGGGCCGCTCTCGGCGAGCGTCGCGGTGACGGTCGCATCGCAGTCGTTTCCAACCTCGGCATCCGTAACGGTAGAGGACTACGACTTCGCGCCGGACTCCGTCGACATTCTGGCCGGGGGCACGGTCACGTGGACGTGGAAGGGCGCCCAGCCGCACAGCGTCACGGCCGCCACGGGCGGCAGCGGGCTGGGAAGCCAGACGCAGACGTCCGGCACCTACTCATTCAAGTTCTCCACGCCCGGCAAATACGATTATTTCTGCAGCGTGCACACCTACATGACTGCGACCGTCGTGGTGCATTGAGCCGGGGCCGCTGAGCTGCGGACACTGCGCCGCGGATCGCGCGGGGCGGGCGGAATCGCGCGGGGCTCCGTCGCCCAATAAGCAAACGAGCCGGGATTCTCGAGAATCCCGGCTCGCTCGTGCACCTGAGTACCGCTGAGCATCCCGCGTCATCCGCCCGTCCCGCGAACTCCGCGGCGGCCCTGGCTCACTCAGCTACACATCTGCGGCCTACGCCTTCGGTCCCGAGTTGCGCACGTCCGCGCTCACGAGCTTCTCGAACTTCGCGAAGTTCTCGCGGAACATGGAGGCGAGCTTCTTCGCCTGCGCGTCGTACGCCGCCTTGTCGGTCCACGTGTTGCGCGGATCGAGCACGTCCGACGGTACGCCGGCGACTGCCTTCGGGAACGAGAGCCCGAAGATCGGATCGGTGGTGAGTGCCACGGAGTGCAGATCGCCACGAAGGAGCGACTGCACCATGGCGCGCGTGTACGAGAGCTTCATGCGCGAGCCGTGGCCGTAGGCGCCGCCGGTCCAGCCGGTGTTCACGAGCCACACATCCGAGCCGTGCTCGTCGATCAGCGTGCCGAGCATCTCGGCGTACTTCGAGGCGGGCCAGACGAGGAACACCGCGCCGAAGCAGGCGGAGAAGGTGGCCTGCGGCTCCTTCACGCCCCGCTCCGTGCCGGCGACCTTCGCCGTGTAGCCGGAGAGGAAGTAGTAGAGCGCCTGATCGCGCGTGAGCTTGGCGATGGGCGGGAGCACGCCGAACGCGTCCGCGGTGAGCAGGACGATGTTCTTGGGATGGCCGCCGCGGCCCGAGGGCACGTGGTTGGGGATGTAGGGCAGCGGGTACGACGCGCGCGTGTTCTCGGTGATCGACTGATCCTCGAAGCGCACTGTGCGCGTCAGCTCGTCGAGCACGACGTTCTCGAGGATCGTGCCGAACATCTGCGTGGTGCGATAGATGTCCGGCTCGCCTTCGGGGCTCAGGTTGATGACCTTGGCGTAGCAGCCGCCCTCGTAGTTGAACACGCCCTCGGGGGACCAGCCATGCTCGTCGTCGCCGATGAGCGAGCGGCTCGGATCGGCGGAGAGGGTCGTCTTGCCGGTGCCGGAGAGGCCGAAGAACAGCGCCGTGTCGCCCTCGGGCCCGATGTTGGCCGAGCAGTGCATGGAGAGCACGCCCTGCTTGGGCATGTAGTAGTTCATCACCGTGAACATCGCCTTCTTGAGCTCACCGGCGTAGCGCGTGCCGCCGATGAGGATCATGCGCTTGGCGAGGTTCAGCACGATGAACGTGCTCGTGCGGGTGCCGTGCTTGGCCGGATCGGCCTCGAACTCGGGCGCGTGCAGCACCGTGAAGTTCGGGTCGAAGGTGGGCAGCTCGGTGGCGTCGGGGCGGATGAACATGTTGCGCACGAACGCCATGTGCCAGGCGCTCGGGCTCACGTAGCGCACGGAGAGGCGGTACTTGGGATCGGCGCCGCAGTACAGGTCCTGCACGTAGAGGGCGTCGCGGTCGTTCAGGTACGCGCGCACGTCGGCGAGGAGCGCCTCGAAGTGCGCCTCGGAGATCGGCTGGTTGACCTTGCCCCAGTCGACGTCGCTCTCCGATGATGATTCTTTAACTATGAATTTGTCATTCGGCGACCGGCCGGTGTGCGGGGAGGTGACCGCGCAGAACGGGCCCATGTCGGCGAGCTGGCCCTCGCGATTCTCGACGGCGTCCTGGATCAGCACCGGCGCCACGAGATTCCAGCGCACCTCGCCCTTGGGCGCGAGCCCCTGCGCGTTCAACCCCACCTTGGCCTGCAAACCCGCATCATCCTGCGGCTTCGTCTGAGTCGCCATGAGAATTCCTCACAACCTCGAAAAAATGGTCGGGGCGGGGCCGCTCGTCATACGGCCAACGGGCTCCGCCGGATTGGACCGCTCCTGTGCGTCGACTACCGCAACCGCGGCCATGTTGACGATGTCCTGAACGTCGGCGCCGCGCTCGAGCACGTGCACCGGCCGGCTCATGCCCACGAGGATGGGCCCGATCGCCGTGGCGCCACCCAGGTGGTTCAACAACTTGTAGGCAATGTTGCCCGCGCTCAAGTTCGGGAAGATCAGCACGTTCGCCGCTTCCTTGAGCGTACTGAACGGGTAGTCGCGCTCGATGATCTCGGGATCGAACGCGGTATCCGCCTGCATCTCGCCGTCCACCACCAGCGACGGGTCGCGCTGGCGCAATAGCTGCACGGCCCGGGCCATCTTCTCGGCCTCGGGATGCCGCACGGAGCCGAAGTTCGAGAACGACAGCATCGCGATCCGCGGCTCCATTCCCATGGTGCGCGTGATGCGCGATGCCGCGTAGGCGATCTGCGCCAGCTGCTCCGCCGTCGGGTCGATGTTCACCGTGGTGTCCGCGCAGAAGATCACGTGCTTCTCGAACACCAGCATGTACATGCCGCTGACCAGCCCCGCGCGGGGATGCGCGCCGATCACCTCGAGCGCCGGCCGGATCGTCTCGGGATAGTGCAGGTTCACGCCGGACACCAGCGCATCGGCGTCGCCGCGGCCGACCATGCACGACCCGAAGTAGTTGCTGTTGTACAGCCGCCGACGCGCCTCGTCCATGCTCATGCCCTTCCGCTGGCGGCGCGCCCACATGTGCTGCGCGTACTCCTCGCGCTTGGGCGACGTCGACGGATCCTCGATCTCGATCCCGTCGAGCACCACGTTCATCGCCCGGGCCTTGGCCTCGATCGTCTCGCGATGGCCGAGGAGAATGGGATCCGCGATCGCGTCCTCCACGCAGATGCGCGCGGCGCGGATGATCTTGGGCTCCTCGCCCTCGGGGAACACGACGCGCTTGGGATTGCTGATCGCGCGGTTGATCAGGCCGCGCATCACGCCGCGCGCGCGGCCGAGGCGCGACTCGAGCCGCTCGCGGTACTCGTCGAGATCGATGAATTCGTTCGCGGCGCCCGAGGCGACGGCGGCCCATGCGACGGCGGGCGCCACCCACAACAGCACGCGGGGGTCGAACGGGAAGGGAATCAGGTACTCGGGACCGAACTGCACGTCCTGCAGGCCGTACAGGTTGGCGACCGACTCCGGCACGTCTTCCTTGGCGAGCAGCGCGAGCGCGCGCGTCGCCGCCATCTTCATCTCCTCGTTGATCTCCGTGGCCCGCACGTCGAGCGCACCGCGGAAGATGAACGGGAAGCCGAGGACGTTGTTGACCTGGTTCGGGTAGTCGCTGCGGCCCGTGGCGATGATCGCGTCGTCGCGCACGGACTTCACGTCGTCGGGCAGGATCTCGGGGACCGGATTGGCGAGCGCGAAGATGATCGGGTGCGGCGCCATCTTGGCGACCATGTCCGACGTGACCGCGCCCGCCACGGAGAGGCCGACGAAGACGTCGGCGCCGACGAGCGCTTCGGCGATCGTGCGGGCTTTGGTGTTCGACTGGAAGCGTGCCTTGTACGGATCCATGTCGCCCTTGCGGCCGGCGTAGATCACACCGGCGCGGTCGCACATGACGATGTTCTCGCGCAGCACGCCCAGCCGCACATAGTGCTCGGCGGTGGAGATCGCCGCGGCTCCGGCCCCGGAGAACACGACCTTCAGATCCTCGAGCTTCTTGCCGACGATCTCAGCCGCGTTGAGCAGCGCGGCGCCGGAGATGATCGCGGTGCCGTGCTGATCGTCGTGGAAGACGGGGATCTTGAGCGATTTGCGGAGCGTTTCTTCGATGTAGAAGCAGTCCGGCGCCTTGATGTCCTCGAGGTTGATCCCGCCCACGGTGGGCTCGAGGAGCTGGCAGAACTTGATGACGTCGTCCGGTTTCTCGGACCCGACCTCGAGGTCGAAGACGTCGAGATCGGCGAACTGCTTGAAGAGGTTTGCCTTCCCCTCCATCACCGGCTTTCCCGCGGCGGCGCCAATGTTGCCTAGACCAAGCACAGCGGTCCCGTTGGTCACGACCGCGACCAGGTTGCCCCGGGCGGTGTACGTGTACGCGAGGTCGGGGTCCTGCTTGATCTCGAGGCACGGCTCGGCGACGCCTGGAGAGTAGGCGAGCGAGAGGTCACGCTGATTGGTCAGCGGCTTGGTCGGGACCACGGCAATCTTGCCGGGGCGACCGTTGGCATGATAGTCGAGGGCTTCTTGGCGTTTATTCATGACCGGACATGAACAATAGCCAGATCGGGCGCCTAAGTCAGTCTCTGCACGGCTCTTGGGCTCCGACTGAACACGACCCGCAAGTGTGGAAATGATCCCCTCCGAATCCGAACGCACGGGACAGGGCGACGCGGCAGAGACCGCCGGCAACGCCGTGGCGCCGGCACGCCGCGCGCTGCACCTCGGCATCATCCTCGCCGTGCTCGAGGCCGCCGCGTACGCGATCGGCCGCATGGCGCCGGCGATGGCGGCGCTCATGCGGCCGATCTACGTGCTGCTGCTGCTGTTATTCGCGTATCCGATCTGGCACGCGACGCGGCACCGCACCGGTCA
>DASZUN010000196.1:0-13614 GCA_035547615.1 Gemmatimonadaceae bacterium
GGTCCTCGGCCGCCGTCGCTCGAGGAGATCATCGCCGACTCGATTCCCACCTCGGGCTGGACGTTCTCCACCTACGAGCCGTTCGCGCGCTACGGCACCAACTATTACGGCCTGCGCAACCGCCTCGCCGTGTTGAGCGAAGCGTTCTCGCACGATCCGTTCGCACGGCGCGTCGCGTCGACGTACGACTTCGTGAGCGAGATCCTCTCGTGGGTCGCCGAGCATCGGAAGGCCGTGCTCGCGCTCGGGCCCGCCGGAGACGCGAAGGTCGCTGCGTGGGCGCGGCATCCCGGCACGTCCCCGAAGCTCGCGTTGCGCTCCCGCATGGACACGACGCGCATCGAGGATGTGCGCGTCGAGGAAGTCGTGCCGCTCGCCGACAGCAGCAAACGGGAACCCGGCATGGGCAACCGCCAGCGCACGGGCATCATCAAGCTCGTGCGCATGCCGGTGATGGCGAGCTTCACGCCGACGCTCACGAGCACGCTGCCGTTCGCGTACGCGTTCGACTCGGCGACGGCGGCGGCGATCGCGCCGACACTGCGCATGCACGGCCTCGTCGTGGAGCGCCTCTCGGCGCCGGCCCGGGTCACGGCCGAGTCGTTCGCGGTGGACAGCGTGATGGACCGCGGTCCGTCGGAGACCTCGCGCCGCATGTCGGACGTGGCGGGCCACTGGAGCGCGGCCGCGGCGCGTTCGCTTCCCGCCGGCACGTACGTGGTGCGCGCCGGCCAGCCGTTTGGATTGCTCGCCTTCTATCTGCTCGAACCGGAGAGTGAGGACGGCCTGATGCAGTGGAGCTTCTACGGTCCACTCGTCGCGGCCGGCCGCGATTTCCCCGTGCTTCGAATCACCCGGCCGACCACTCTTCGCACTCACGCCGTCCGCGACTGATGCTCCGTCAAACTTTTCTCTATCTCTCGAACCAGCCGCGAGTCTTCCGGTTCGTTCGGAACAACAAGTTCGCGAAGCGGTTCGCCAGCCGGTTCGTCGCCGGCGAGACGCTCGATGACGCGCTGGCGGCGATCCGCGCGCTCAACGCCAAAGGGATCACGGCCTCGCTCGATCTGCTCGGCGAGAGCGTGACGAACGAACGCGAGGCGCGCGCCGCCGGCGCGGCGTACCTCGAGATCCTCGACCGCATCCACGAGCAGAACCTGAACGCCAACGCGTCCGTCAAGCTCACCGCGATGGGGCTCGACATCTCCGAGGATCTGTGCATCGCGGTGATGCACGACGTGCTCGATCGCGCGCAGGCGTACGGCACGTTCATCCGGCTCGACATGGAGTCCAGCGCGTACACGGAGCGCACGCTCCAGCTCTTCTACGACCGGCTCTATCCCGCGTACAAGGATCACGTGGGCATCGTGCTGCAGAGCTATCTCTACCGCACCTGGTCGGACGTGGAGCAGGCGATCCAGGCGAAGTGCCGCGTGCGCATCTGCAAGGGCGCGTACAAGGAGCCGGCCGCGGTGGCGTTCCCGCAGAAGCGCGAGGTCGATCAGAATTATGTGAAGTGCATGCAGGCGCTGATCGAGCGCGGCAACTATCCGGGCATCGCCACCCACGATCCGGCGATCATCAACGAGGCCAAGCGTTTCGTGACGGAGCGCGGCATCGACCGCTCGCGCTTCGAGTTCCAGATGCTCTACGGCGTGCGCCGCGATCTGCAGGAGCAGCTCGTGCGCGAAGGGTACAACATGCGCGTGTACGTGCCGTTCGGCACGCAGTGGTATCCCTACCTGATGCGCCGGCTGGCCGAACGCCCGGCGAACGTCGCGTTCATCACCGGCAACGTCATGCGCGAAGTGTTCAGGAAGAAGGGTTGATGGCCGCGCAGTACCGCCAGCCCGACTACTCCAGGGGCGATGAGTCGACGATCGGCGGCTACGCCGCCGTGCACGATCGGCCGGCGGCGTTCGAGGGAAGCGACGGTTTCTCGTACAGTGTGGAGATCGTCGCGGACGAGACGGGCGATGCCGCCGCGCCGTGGGCGGCGTTCTTCCTCTTCGTGAAGTGGGCCCGCCTCGGCGCGCAGACGCCGGAGGGCCATCTCGAGAGCGAGTATCTCGCGCACGGCCCGACGGAAGCCGAAGCGCGCGAGCGGTTGGGCGCCACGCCGCTCGCCGGGGTCAAGGCGATCCTGGACGAACTGATCGCCGCGCGCGCCGGCGGCGCGCCGGCGCGCCGCTGGTGGGACGTGATGCGCGCCGACGGCGAGGACGCGTGAGCGATGGCGCGATGCTCGACGGCGTCGTGCTCGGCGGCACGGGCGGCGTCTGGCGCGTGCGGGCGGCGAGCGGCGAGGTCGTCGAGGCGACGCTCCGTGGTCGATTAAAGATCGATAATACTAATATTGTGAAACTCGCCGTCGGCGACGACGTGCGCCTCGAGCGGCCCGTGCGCGGCGAAGGGTGGGCGATCGCCGAGATCCGGCCCCGCCGGTCGAAGCTGGCGCGGCGCGCGCCCGGCGGCGGCCAGGGCGAGCGCATCGTCGCCGCCAACGTCGATCAGGTGGTCGTGATGTTCGCCGCCGCGCGGCCCGAGCCGCACCCGCGGATGCTCGATCGCTTCCTCGTCATCGCGGAAGGCAACGGCCTGCCGGCGCGCATCGTCGTCAACAAGATCGACCTCGTCGGTGAGGCCGCGGCCCGCGAGATCTTCGACGGGTACGCCGCCGTCGGCTACCCCGTGCACTACACGAGCGTCAAGACGGGCGACGGCGTCGAGCAGATGCACGACGCGCTCGCCGGCCGCCGCTCGGTCGTCACCGGACCGTCCGGCGTCGGCAAATCGTCGCTGCTCAATGCGCTCTTCCCCGGCGCGCAGCTCCGCGTCGGCGCGATCAGCGAGTCCGTCAACAAGGGGCGGCACACGACCGTCGGCGCGCACATGCTGCCGCTGCCCGGCGACGAGGGCGGCTACGTGATCGACACCCCCGGGTTGCGCGAGGTCGGACTCTGGGCGCTCCCCGCCGAGGAGCTGGACCGCTGCTTCCCCGAGATCCGCGCCGTGCGCGATGAATGCCGGTTTGCCGACTGCCGACACCTCGCCGAACCCGATTGCGCCGTGCGCGCCGCCGTCCACGACGGCGGCATCACCGAAGCGCGCTACGACAGCTATCTGCGGTTGTTAGAGGAGCTGGAAGAGAAATAGGAGCGCAGCGGTGATCGCGGACCACCGACCACCGACCACCGACCACGGACCACCTACCAGCTCCCGCGCTCGCCCGCCATCGCGATCACCTTGCTCAACCGGTCCGCGGCGTGGCGCCAGTTCACCTGCACCGCCAGCTCCGCGTCGTCCGCGCGCCCTTCCTCGATCGCGCTGATGATCAGGTCGTGCTCGTACACCGACGCACGGATGTCCCCGGTGAGCATGCTGATGTACATGCGAATGTACCGCTCGGCTTGTGGCTTCACGGCGTCGTGCAGCGCGAGCAGCCGGGGCCCGGCGCTCGCTTCCACGATTCGCCGGTGAAACTTCTGGTCGGCGTCGTACAACACGCCGTGATCGATCGGCGACGCTTTCCCCGCGCGGTGAAACTCCGCGTTCAGGGTACGCAGGTCGCGCGCGAGATTCTTCCGCTCGCTCGTCGAGATCTGCGCGGCCTGCCGCGCGCCGAGCCCTTCCAGCGCGCCCACGATGTTGAGCAGCTCGTACACGTCGTCGCGCGTCAGCGGCGCAACCGTGAGTCGCGACTGCTGCGCGCCGGGCGAGCCCATGACGTAGCCTTCCTGCTGCAGCCGCTGGAGCGCCTCGCGCACGGGCGTACGGCTCACGCCCAGGCGCGTTGCGATCTCCGTCTCGACGATGCGGCTGCCTGGCGCCAGCGATCCCTGCACGATCAGGTCGCGCAGCCGCGTGTACACCTGTTCGGGACGCGAGCCGTGCGGCGCGTCAGCGGCGCTGCCGAGTGAGAAGTCGCTCGCGGTCTCGGGAGATCGCGTTCCGTTCTTGCGCATCGATGTCATGGGAGTGGCCATATATTGACGCACCGAGCACACGCTGGCAACGACCGTCACAGCCGACGTTGCTCCTGCCGTGCGCGCGGGCGACATTCAGAGCGACATGACCATGCAAGTGTTTCCGCCATACGATCGGCGCTTCCCTCACGCCTCGCGTCGGCGAGTCCAATGAGCTGGGCGCTCGATGAACTGTTCGCCGCCGTCGAGGAGGAGTTCGGCGTCGCCGTGGTCGATGCCGAGAGCCTCGAGACGCCGGGCTCCGTGATCGACTACATCGTCGAGAACACCAGCCCCAGCGATGGGATGGACGACGAGGACTACCGCGACCACGTGGCCGGCGTGCTCGGTGAGATCATGGCACGTACGATCGGCGTGACGCGCTACTCGGAATCGTCGCGCTTCGTGCAGGACCTGCACATCCGGTGAACCCCCGACGGATCCTCCTCGCCGACGCGGACGCGTTCTTCGTTGCGGTCGCCCGGATGGTCGATCCCGACGGAGCGGGGAAGGAGCCGCTGCTCATCGTCGGCGGCACGCGCGAGAGCCGTGGCGTCGTCTGTTCCGCGTCCTACGAGGTGCGCAAGTTCGGCGTGCGCTCGGCGATGCCGATCGCGCGCGCGCTTCGCCTGTGCCCGCAGGCGATGTGCGTTCCGGTGCCACGCCGCGCCTGCGGGGAGAAGAGCCGCGCGATTCGCGCGGTGCTCGACCGCTTCGCACCCGTGGTCGAAGGCGCGAGCATCGACGAATGGTACCTCGACCTCGGCGGGACGGAGGACCTGTACCGCGAGCCGCTCGCCGCCACCGCCGCGCACATTCGCGAGCGCGTGATCGAGGAGACCGGACTCTCCGTCTCGATCGGCGGCGGCACGTCCAAGCTCGTCGCCAAGCTCGCAGTCGAGCGCGCGAAGCCGAAGCCCGACACGGGTGCCACCGGCGTGCACGTGGTGCCGCCTGGAGGCGAAGGGGCGTTCCTCGCCACGTTCCCGCTCGCCGAGATCCCGCTCGTCGGTCCGCGCTTCCAGGAACGGCTCGCCGCGCTCGGCATGCATAGCGTCCCGGACGTGCTGCAGTACGACGTGCCGACGCTCGCGCGCTGGCTCGGCGACCGCGAAGCGAGCTGGTTGTACGATCGCGTGCGCGGCATCGACCGGTCGGAGGTCGAGAGCGGCGGCGAGGCGAAGAGCATCAGCCGCGACGAGACGTTCCCCGCCGACATCGACGACGACCACGCGCTCGCCCGCGAGTTGCTCGCGCTCGTGACCCGGGCCGCCGCCGACCTCCGCGAGGACGGCCTCACCGCGCGCACCGTGACCGTGCGCATTCGCGACTTCGATTTCAGGACCCGCCAGGCGGGTCGCACGCTCGACGCTCCGGTGATCTCGGATCGCGTGATCCTCGAGGTGGCGCGTGCGCTGTTCGCCAAGCTCCGCGCCGCCCGCCGCGTGCCGGCGCGACTGCTCGGCGTCGGCCTCTCGTCGCTCGGCGTCGACGCGACCGCGGATCAACTCACGTTCTTCGAGCGCCAGGGCGCGCTCGTCGAGAGCGATCGCGATCGTGCGCTCGCGCGGACGATCGATCAGGTGCGCGCGAAGTTCGGCGACAAGGGCATCCTGCCCGCCCGATTGATCGACTAGCGATCTTCGCCGCGCAGCCGCTCGGCCACCGCCGTCGCCGAGTCGTGCGAGGCGGCGAGATACTCGAGCGGATCCACCGGCGTGCCGCGCACGAGCACCTCGAAGTGCACGTGCGGCCCCGTCGCGATGCCGCTCGAGCCGACGGTGGCGATCGGCGCGCCCGCAGGCACTCGCTGGCCCACGTGCACGAGCGTGGTCCGGCAATGGGCATACCGCGTCATCACGCCACCATTGTGCGACAGCTCCACCGTGAGCCCGTCGCCGAGGCGCCACCCCACGAACGTCACCGTCCCGACCGCGGTGGCGACGATCTTCGTGCCCGCGGGCGCCGAAAGATCGATCCCGCGATGCGGCCGGAAGATCTGGAGCAGCGGGTGCAATCGCGATCTGCTGAACCGGCTCGTCACCTGGCCGTCCACCGGCATGATCATCTCCGGCGCCGAGTCGACGAGTGCGGCGTCGGCGAGCACGCGCTCCTCGAGCACGTGCACCGAGTCGTGGAGCTGCAGCACCATTTGCCGCGCCGTCGCGAGCTGGTCGGAGGTCGCGACGACCGCCGCCGAATCGGCCGCCGCCCACAGTCCCGCCGCGGCGATCCCGGCGGCGACCGTGATCGCGGCCGACTTGAGCGCTCGAGCGCCAACGCTCAGGCGCCGGGTGCGAGCGCCGGGGTCCGGCGGAACGAGTATGAACGTCCAGCGACGGCCTGCGGTCATGCGATCAGCCCGGAAGCGCGGGCGTGCGGTTGCGGGCCAGCTCCAGGCGCGGAATCTCCGCGAGCGCGGGCTCCGCCGCGGCGACGACAACCACGTGACCCTGCACGGTGCCGCCCTCCTCGAGCCGCATCACCGGCGCGCGCACGTCGCCACGGATCGAGCCCGTCGGCTGGACTTCGACGCGTCCGTCGGCCAGAATATTGCCCTGCACCGCGCCGGCCACTACGACCTCGCGGGCTTCGATGTCACCGACGATCGTCCCGGTGCGGCCCACGATGAGCGTGTCGGCGCGATGCATCCGGCCGTCGAGACGACCATCGATTCGGATCGTCCCCTCGGTTGCGATTTCGCCGTGGATCACCGTATGCTCGTCGACCACCGAGTACGCGGTCGCGGGAGGGAGATCGGTGCGACGAGCGAACAGCGTCATCTGAGCTCCCAGGTCGGGTGGAAGGCAGCAACAGAGCAAGACCGATCATGACCCACGGGTGCGGAACCCGCCAGGGTTGCCGATACTGCAAACATGGATCATGCCAGCCGAGCGCCCGTAGAAATCCCGAATCCGGATTCCCGCGGGAACTCACCGAACGATGACGTTCGCAGCCATGCCATGCCCACTCGCTTTCGCAGCCTCAGTGATCCAGACAGCCTCCGCGAGTTCGCCAAGAACCTCCGCGAGGGCATCTACATCACGACGCGCAATGGCCGCATCCTCGACGCGAACCGCGCGTTCCTCGAGATGTTCGGCGTCTGCTCGATCGACGAGCTGGGCGAGAACGGCGCGCTCGACCTGTGGGTCGATCCCGCCCGGCGCAACGAGCAGATGCGGCTCCTCGAGACCGAGGGGCACGTGCGCGAATTCGAGATCGAGCTGCGGCGCCCCGACGGCGAGCGCCGCATCGTGCTCGACACCTGCTATCTGATCCGCGACCCCGATACGGGCGAAGCGTTCATCCACGGCATTCTCGTCGACATCACGGCGCGCAAGCAGCTCGAGGCGCGGCTCGTCGAGATGAGCACGCACGACGCGCTGACCGGCGCGCTCAATCGCCACTTCCTCATGCAGGTCGAGGAGCAGTTCGCGCGCGACCCCGAGCAGCGGTGCGGCTGCATCTTCGTCGACATCGATCACTTCAAGGTGTACAACGACCGCTACGGGCATCACGAAGGCGACGAGGTGCTGAAGCGGATGGCGCGCTTTCTCATGCGCTACGTGCGCGCCGAGGAGGCGGTGCTCCGCGTCGGCGGCGACGAATTCGTCGTCATGCTGGTCAACGCCGACGCCGTCGCGACCAGGCTCGTCGCCGACCGCCTCCGCACGGAGGCGCTCGAGCACGCGCCCGTGCCGTTCTCGCTCGGCTGGGCGGCGCGCGATCCCGGCGAAACGCTGCCGCATCTGCTCGACCGCGCCGACCAGGGCTTGCTCGAGGTCCGCGTGATGAAGCGCAGCACGGATCCGCGTCAGCATCCCACCCTGCCCGATCGCGACTGATCTGCTCTGGCGCGCCGTGCGGCTCGGCGCTCACATTGCGGCATGACGAGCTCCACGAGCAGCATTCTTGTCGCCACGAGCGAGTCGGGCGTCCGGACGATCACGCTCAATCGGCCGGACCGGCTCAACGCCGTCGATCCGGTGCTCGCGGCGGAACTGCCCACGGCGATCGACGCCGCGGCGGCCGACGACGCGGTCCGCGTCGTGGTGATCACCGGTGCGGGCCGCGGGTTCTGCTCCGGACTCGACCTCTCCTCGCCGCCACGGCTGCCGGACGCCACGCGCGTCGAGCGGCTCGATCCCGTCGCGTGGGTTGGTCGCTGGGTCCTGTCGCTCGCGCGCTGTGAGAAGCCCGTCATCGCCGCGGTGAACGGTCCCGCGGCCGGCGCCGGATTCGGGCTCGCGCTCGCGGCGGACATCCGGCTGGTCGCCGCGAGCGCCCGCATGACCGCGGGCTACGTGCGGCGCGCGCTGAGCCCGGACGCGGGCGTCTCGTACCATCTGCCGCGACTGGTGGGGCTCTCGCGTGCGACGGAAATCCTGCTCACCGGCCGCGATCTCGACGCCGGCGAAGCCGAGCGCATCGGGTTGGCCGCGGCGGTGTTTCCCGACGAGGAGTTCGCCGCTCGAGTCGCATCGTATGCGGAGCAACTGGCCGCCGGGCCGCCGGTCGCGCATGCGCTGACCAAGCGGCTCCTCGCCGGTACGTTCGCGGCGCCGCTCGAATCACATCTCGAGCGCGAGCTCGCCTACATCAAGACTTGCTTCGCGTCGAACGACGTGTCCGAGGCGTTGGCGGCTTTTTCCGAGAAGCGGCACCCGCGCTTTTCCGGGCGGTAGCTGATTTCTTGCGCGCGGTCTTCCGCGCCGGGGACGGCTTTTTCGCCGCGGCCGTTCGCCGCGTGGTGCTCGACGTGCGATTGCTGCTCCAGACCCGGCGGCTCTTCGTGCCGATTTCCTCCATCGACCGCCCGCTCACGACCGAGGTCGTCTCGTCGGCAACCACGTCGTAGCCGGGATCGGCGAAATCATCGCGGTGCTTGATGAGCAGCCACTGTGAGCGGCCGCGCTCGTCCGTGCGCATGCGCACGAGCACCCACCCGCCGCGCATGCGTGTGCCATGCATGAGGATTTTCAGATCGCCGCGCTCGTAGCCGTCGCGCAGCGCCTCCTCGCCGCCGCCGGCCTCGGGCTCGTAGGTGCCGCGGTCCCACAGCATCACCGTGCCGCCGCCGTACTCGCCCTCGGGGATCGTGCCCTCGAACGTGTTGTACTCGATCGGGTGATCCTCCACCTGCATCGCGAGCCGCCGCACCTGCGGATCGTAGCTCGGGCCCTTCGGCACGGCCCAGCTCTTCATCACGCCGTCGAGCTCCAGCCGGAAATCGAAGTGCAGGTGACTCGCCGCGTGCTTCTGAATCACGAAGTGCAGCTTGTGCTTCGGACCGCGCCCGACCCGACCCTCGGGCTCGCGCGTTCGGGAGAAGTTCCGCTTGGCCTTGTATTCGGTGAGGCTGCCCGTCTTTCGCGCGCCGCGCTTGCGTGTCGCCATCTCGATTCGCTCCTGAATGCGGGCCCGAGGCGGCAAGGGGCATGCCTCGCGCCCCAGTGGCGCCGCGGCGAGGCCCGATACACACTTCGGCGTCGCTCATCTGACAATTCAGGAGGAGTACGTGCCGAAGCGAACGAACCGCGCCGCCCTGCTCACCATCGCCGTGCTCATGGGTTGCCGCGGTGCATCGATGACGCCCGGGCCCACGCCCGCTTCCGCTGCGGACGCGCGCTCGGCGCATCCATTCACGATCGCGTATCGCGTGGGCTGGGGCGACCCGAGCGCGCATCAGTACGACGTCCAGATCGACGTCGGCAACGTCACCGGCAGCGTCGTGAAGCTCCAGATGCCGGTGTGGTCGCCCGGCCGCTACGCGCCGTTCTTCTTCGCGCGCAACGTCTCGCAGTTCCGCGTCGCCAGCGGGAGCACGCCCGTTCGCTGGGACCGCGAGAACGGATCGCTCTGGCGCATCTACCCGAACGGCGCATCGAGCTTCACCGTGCGCTACCGCGTGTACGCGAACACGCTCTCCGGGACGTTCAGCGTGCTCGACACCGCGCACGCGAACTGGAACGGCCCGTCGCTGTTCATGTACGTCGTCGATCACAAGCCCGACCCCGTCACGCTGCACGTCGAGATTCCCCACGGCGACCGCCTGGTCAACGGCGACTCGCACGGCGGCGACCAGTCGGACTTCCGCTTCGAGAACTATGATCGCCTCGTCGACACGCCGACCGAGGTCGCGAGCGGCTTCACGCTCGACACGCTGCGGATCGATGGGCGGATCTATCGCGCGATGATCCATCACAACGGCCCGACGACGCGCGACGAGCACGAGCGTTTTCTGAACGATCTGCGAAAGGTCGTGACGTACGAGAACGGCGTGTTCGACCCGCCGCCGCTCGAGATGTACACGTTCCTGTTCAACATCGGGTTCAAGGGCTCCGACGGCATG
Organism: Gemmatimonadaceae bacterium; assembly: GCA_035547615.1. Classification (GTDB taxonomy): domain Bacteria; phylum Gemmatimonadota; class Gemmatimonadetes; order Gemmatimonadales; family Gemmatimonadaceae; genus JAQBQB01. The sequence continues at coordinate 10,318 of DASZUN010000196.1, forward strand.
GAGCACCTCTACTCGACCCAGATCCAGACGCCGGCCAAGTGGCAGGACCAGGACGTGCTGCCCGGCATCAGCACCGCCGCGCACGAGTACTTCCACGTCTGGAACATGAAGCGCGTGCGCGCCGCGGCCCTCGGACCGTTCGACTACGCGCACGAGGTCTATCAGCCGAGTCTCTGGGTCGGCGAGGGCTGGACCCAGTACTACGGGATGGTGGCGCTCCCCCGCTCGGGCGTGCAGCGCGGAGACCAGATCTACGACGTGGCGGCCACGCTCATCCACGCCAATCTCACGGCGCCGGGCCGCAAGGAAGCCTCGGCGCGGATGGCCTCGTTCGAGGCGCCGTTCTGGGACGGCGCCTCGGCCGGCTACGACGTCGACCGCAACAACTTCTTCACCTACTACTTCAAGGGCGCCGGCATCGCGCTCTACCTCGACCTCTTCATCCGCGAGCACACGCAGAATCGGAAGTCGCTCGACGATGCGTTCAAGCTGCTCCGTGACCGCACGTGGGGAGCGCCGAATGCGTCGTACTACCTCCAGGGCCGCGGGTACACGGAGGACGACGTCGAGAAAGCGGTGAGCGATGCGGCCGGCGTGGACATGCACGACTGGTTCGAGCGCCACGTGGGCGGCACCGAGGACATGAACTACGACGAGGTGCTCGCGCCCGCCGGCATGCGCCTCGTCCGCGACGGCAACGATTGGCGCGTGGAGGCCGTCGAGGGCGCCACACCCGACCAGGTGCGTGTGCGCGACGGCTGGGTGCACGGCAGAACGACGGGCTAATCGCCCTCGATCAGCCGACGAAGCTGCTCGACGTCATAGGGACGCGTCACGAGCATCGCGTTCGCGATGCCATCCGGGAGCGCACCGACGTCGAGCGGCTCCGGCCCCGAGAGCACGAATCGCGCATGCGCGCAGCCGGAGGTCGCGCGCAGCGTCGCCGCGACGGAAACGCCGTCTCGACCGAGCAGGCGGGCGTCGCAGACGACGGCGTCGAACGACGTCTGGCTCGCGAGTCGGATCGCGAGCTCGCCGCTCCCGGCGTTCACGACCGCGTGCCCACGCGACGTGAGAAACCGTTCCACGAACACGAGGTCGGAGGCACCGGGATCGACGATCAGCACGTCGAGCGGCCTCGGCGCGCGGCCGACCGGCTCCGGGATGCCGCCGTCGTGCGCCACGGGCAGGCGGATCACGAATCGCGCCCCGCCGCCGGGCTGATTCTCCAGCGAGATCGTCCCGCCATGCTCCGCGATGATCCCGTGCACGACCGTGAGGCCGAGGCCCGTGCCCTCGCCCTCGTTCTTGGTCGTCCAGAACGGATCCCAGATCTGCGATCGCGCCGCCTCGGGAATCCCCGGTCCGTTGTCCTGCACCTCGATCAGCACGTGCGCCCCCTCGTGCCGCGTGCGGATCACGATCTCCGGTGTCTTCGCGCCGGAGCGCGCGGGCGCCTCATCCATCGCGGCGCGCAGCGCCTGCTCGGCGTTGTTCATCAGGTTGAGGATCACCTGCTCGAGCTGCGCGCGATCGCCGTACACCAGCGGCAGGCCCTGGTCCAGCTCGAGGCGGCAGGCGATCCCCGCGGTCTCCAGGGCGTAGCGGCGCGTCCGCGCGATGTAGCCGACGATGTCGTTGATCCCCGCCGGCGCGCGCCGGCCGGCATCGCGTCGCCGCGCGAGCGCGAGCAGGTCCTTCACGATCGTCGCCGACCGGATCGCCTCGTGGTTGATCGTTTCGAGAGCCGCGCGATCCTCGGCGGGCCAAGGCTTCTTCAATAAGAGTTGTGTGAAGCCCATGATCGCGGCGAGCGGGTTGTTCAGCTCGTGCGCCACCCCGGCGAGCGTCGTGCCGATGCTCGCCATGCGCTCGCTCCGGCGCAGGAGCTCATCGTGCCGCTGTCGCTCGGTGATGTCCTCCACCAGGCCGTCGTACCACTGCACTTCGCCGTCGTCGGCGCGCACCTCGCGAACGGAGAGTCGCACGGTGAGCAGGCTGCCGTCCCGGCGCTTCCAGCAGGTCTCCACCCAGTCGGGCGCGGCCGCGGTGCTCGCTCGGCGGCGAAGCCGATCGCGTTCGTCAGCGTCGACGTATACGTCGCGCGCGAGGTCCAGCGCGAGCAGGTCATCGAGCGAGGCGTAGCCCAGCATCGCGACGAGCACCGCGTTCGCGTCGAGGAACCGACCCTCCGGCGTGGAGCGATACACCCCGTAGCCCGCGCGCGCGACGAGCGCGGCGTACCGCGCCTCGCTCTCATGGAGCGCGTCGCGGAGGCGTGCAACGTCGGACGGATTCGTGGTGCGCGGTTCGGGGCTCATCGTGGGCACCCAATCTCACCTGTTTTCGCCCCGGCGCCATACACGCGTCACGATGCAACGCCGGCAAGCAAATGTCCGCACTTAACTTAGCCTATTCACACTTAACACGACAAACCCAGCTGTTCCGAGCGGGGATCACCGCGCTTCCCCCGTGAGAGCCAAGAACGGCAACAGGGCTGGCACATTTTGACTCTCGCCATCTCGCCCGTTCCGTTGTATACTTAACACGTCAACCATTGACTAACGTGCAATCATCTAATCACTCAATCGACGAGCGGCAGGCAGCATTCGCCGCCGAGGCGATCCCCTGGATCGATGACGTGTATCGGTTCGCGCTCTCGTTGACCCGGGACGAGTCGGACGCGGACGACGTCGTCCAGGACACGTACCTGCGCGCGTATCGCTCCTGGCACACCTACCTGCCGGGCAGCGACTGCCGGCGGTGGCTGTTCACGATCTGCCGCAACGTGTTTCTCCGCTCGCGCGAGCGCGCGAAGCCGACCGTGGAGTTGGACGCCGCGGACGGAGACTCTGTGGCGGCGGGCTCGGTCTACGCCGCCGCGGTGCAGGATGGTCTCGACGACATCTTCACGCGCCTCGATCTCGGCCCGGCCATCCAGGCGGCGCTGGCGAACGTTCCGGAACCATTCCGCACGACGCTGATTATTGTGGATGTCGAGGATCAATCGTACGAAGCGGCGGCCGAGTTGCTCGGCGTCCCGATCGGAACGGTTCGGTCGCGACTGTTCCGTGGCCGTCGCCTGATGCAGGAGCAACTCGTCACCTACGCGAGGGACGCCGGCTATGGCGTGCGTCCCGCCGAGGCTGTTCGCCAACGCAATGATCGCTCATCCCAGCGAAGCAATCCCGCCGGAGTGCATGCAGGTGCTGCTGCGCGTCTGGGACTACCTCGACGGACGCCTTGCGCCGGAGGAGACCCGGTCGGTGCGCGCGCACTTGGATGAGTGCGCGCGCT
>DASZUN010000197.1:0-2022 GCA_035547615.1 Gemmatimonadaceae bacterium
CGTTCCACGTGAACGGGTCCGCCGGCTTGAAGTGCTTCCGGAACCGGCCCTCGGTCGCGGCCCAATCGGCCGTGGTGAGCGGCAGCGTGAGCTGCTTCGCCTGGCCGCGATCGTCGACGTAGTCGAGCCTGTACTCCGGCCAGCGATCGTCGACGGCCGGGTTGCCGTCGAGGCTCATGCCGTCAGAGAGGAGCGGGCCGGCGTCGGGATCGAACGTGATGAACGGGAACGCCCGCGACTCGAGCGCGAGGCGCGCGGCACGCATCGACCAGTCGTCGGCCAGCCCGTGCTCGACCGGGCAGGGCGTGTAGATGTTGAACAGCACCGGGCGGCGCTTGCGCAGTCCGCGCAGCACGCCGGCGATCAGGTGCGATGGCGAGGCCTGCGAGGTCTGGTGCACGTACGCGCCGCGGTGCGCGATCGCGATCAGGGCGAGCTCCTTGCGGACTTCCGTCTTGCCGTGCAGCACGGAACCGTAGGTCGCCATGTCGGAGACCTGGCCGGTGAAGCCGCTCGTGCACGCCTGCCCACCCGTGTTCGAGTAGACCTGCGTGTCGAGCACGATCACGCGGATCGGCTTGCCCGACGCGAGCAGGCGCGAGAGGTTCTGGAAGCCGATGTCGAGCATCGCGCCGTCGCCGCCCATCGAGACGATCGGCGGGCAGAGCGCGAATTCGTCGTCCGTGAAGCCGCGCCAGTCGAGTGTGCTCAGCTCGGGCTCGTCGCGCGCGGCCTCGTACCGATCCGCGGCCACCAGCTCGGCGCGGCGAATGGTGGCGAAGTTGTCCGCCATCTTGCGCATCTGGCCCTCGAACACGCCGATCGCGACGGAGGGCGAATCCTGGAACAGGTGGTTCACCCACGGGAACGGATACGGGTTGTAGGGATACGTGCTCGCCCACACGGACGAGCAGCCCGTACTGTTCGCCATCGCCATGCTGGCGCGGCCCTCGCCACTCGGCCCGGCCGTGTAGCGCCAGTGCAGGTCGCGCAGCGCCTTTAGAGAACTGGTAATCGGCTCGAGCGCGGCGCGGGTGGCGGGATCGACCGGGACGGCCACTTCCCCGCTCGTCGCCTTCGCGGCGGCGTCGAGATCGGCCGCCGAGGACACGAGGGCGCGCGCCTTGGCGTCGAGCGCCGAGATGAGCGACTCGAGCCGCCCGACGAGCTTCGCGACCTTCGGCGCCATCTGCGCGTGGATCGTGGAGATGACGAGGTGCACCGCGGTCTTCTCGCCGCAGCCCATGCACGCACCGTCGCCGCCGATCATCGAGCGATAGGTGTCCTTCTTGAGCAACAGCGACGAGAGCACGCCGATTCCCTCGTCCATGTCCGACACGTTGACGAAGCGATCCGGCGTGTCGGGCAGCAGCTTCCAGAGCGACCAGTTGCGCGCGAGCCGATCGACGACCTCGGGCTCCTGCTTCACGGTGACGAGCGCGTGGTCCGGGCACACCGCCACACAGAGATTGCAGCCCTTGCAGGCCTCGGGATTGATCGTGACGGCGAGCAGGCCGCCCGTTCCCGTCTGCTTGCTCTCCGGCACGTCGAAGAACGGCTTCGCCTTCGCCACCGGGAAATCGGCCAGCGCGCCACGCAGCACCGCATAGTCGGCGTCGAGCGCCTCGCGCTTCTCGCCGGTCCAGCCGAGCTTCGCCGCGACGGTGTAGTACGCCGAGTCGAGCGACGTCACGAAGTTCGTGTACGGCTCGGTCTTGAGCACGCGCCGCACGTCCTTCGCGAGATGCTTCGTGATCTGCTTGACGCGATCCAGGGCGCCATTCGCCGAGGCTTTCGCGACGCCGATCTCGATGAGCTGGTCCACCTCGGTCACGAGGCCCGGGATCGCCGAGTCGGGGCATTGCACCCAGCACTGCGCGCAGCCGGTACACTGGCTGGCGATGAACTGCGGCACCTCGCGGCGCACGCCGGTCATGTCGCGGGCCGCGCCGGTGGCGGCGGGGATCGCGCTCAATGCGGCGAACGGGTCGGCGATGCCGTCGGTGCCCGTCTTGTTGAGGT